>DAICYU010000409.1 GCA_027311485.1 Acetobacteraceae bacterium | reverse complement strand
GTAATCTGCGGAAACGGGTGGTCCTCGGTCAGCATCAGCCATGGATAGGATTTGTCGTCACGCAGGACGACGTTGAACCGCGGCTTCAACCGCTTGATCAGGTTGGCTTCCAGAAGCAGCGCCTCGGCTTCCGTATGGGTCGTCACCACTTCCATCGAGGTGGTTTCCGACACCATGCGCCGCAGCCGTTCCGGCAGCCGCCCGAGTTGGGTATAGGACGTGACGCGCTTTTTCAGGCTGCGCGCCTTGCCGACGTACAGCGCCTCGCCCTTCGCATCCAGCATGCGATAGACGCCGGGGTTCGCCGGCATGGTGAGCAAGGCGGTTTCGATGACCGCTACGCCCTGTTCCGCTGTCATGATCGTCCCATAAGTGACCGCTCTTGGCGCATGTCAATCACACCGGACGACGGCGGTATCAAGGGCGATCCGAGCGGTTAGCCAGGGGCACGCAGGTTGACATCCTTATACTCAGTATTAGCATAACCTTCGTTATGCTCAGAAAGAGCATTTATAAGGAGGGTCCCATGTCCGCGTCCACCATCCTGGAACGCACCGCGCCGCTGTATGAACGGGTGCGATCGGTCATCCCGCCGATCGAATGGCCGGTGTTCGCTGACGATATCGACGCGATCCTGGCGCTGAAGCGGCAGCGCGATGCGGTGATCCTGGCGCACAACTACATGACGCCGGAGATCTTCCACTGCGTGGCGGACATCGTCGGCGACAGCCTGGCGCTGGCGCGCGAAGCCACCAAGACCGATGCGAAGGTCATCGTGCTGGCCGGCGTGCATTTCATGGCGGAGACGGCCAAGCTGCTGAACCCCGGCAAGACCGTGCTGATTCCCGATAGCCGAGCGGGATGCTCGCTGGCGGAATCCATTACGGCAGAGGATGTGCGGCTGATGCGGGCGGCGCACCCGGGTGTTCCTGTCATTACATACGTCAATTCCTCCGCCGCGGTGAAGGCCGAGTCCGACATCTGCTGCACATCCGGAAACGCCCTCAAAATCGTCGAGTCGCTCGGCGTTCCCGAGGTCATTATGCTGCCGGATGAGTATCTGGCGCAGAATATCGCCGCGCAGACCAAGGTGAAGATCTGGGCGTGGGCCGGCCATTGCGAAGTGCATGAGCGATTCACCGCCGCCGAGGTGCGGGCGTTGCGCACTGATTATCCGGGCGTGGTGATTCTGGCGCACCCGGAATGTCCGCCGGAGGTGGTACGGGAAGCCGACTACGCCGGCTCCACCGCCGATATGTCGGTTTTCGTCGGGCGTGAGAAGCCGGCGCGGGTGGTGCTGCTGACCGAATGCTCGATGGCGGACAACGTCTCGGTCCAGCATCCGGACGTTTCGTTCGTCCGGCCATGCAACCTGTGCCCGCACATGAAGCGGATCACGCTGCCGAAGATCCGCCACTGCCTGGAGACCATGCAGGAGGAAGTCTCGATCGAGCCGACCCTGGCCGAACGTGCCCGCCGGTCCGTGCAGCGCATGCTGGAGGTGCGGTGATGGCGTCCTTGCCGATGGTGATGATCGAGCCGGTGGTGCGCGCGGCGCTGCTGGAGGATCTGGGGCGGGCCGGTGACCTGACCACCGACTCCATTGTCCCGCCCGACGCAACCACCCGCACCGCCCTGGTCGCCCGGCAGTCGGGCGTCGTCGCCGGGCTGGATTTCACCGCCTGCGCCTTCCGCCTGATCGATCCGCGCATTGAAATGACAGTGGAGCGGCCGGACGGCACCCGGCTGCGGCCAGGCGATGTGATCGCGACGATCACCGGGCCGGCGCGCGGCATCCTGACCGCGGAGCGGGTGGCGCTGAACTTCCTGTGCCACCTGAGCGGGGTCGCATCCGCCACGCGCGGCATTGCCGACGCGATCGAGGGCTATCGCGCGCAGGTCTGCTGCACGCGCAAGACCATGCCGGGGCTGCGGTTCGCGCAGAAATATGCGGTCCGCGTCGGCGGCGGCGCAAACCACCGGTTCGGGCTGGATGATGCGGTGCTGATCAAGGACAATCACGTCGCCATCGCCGGTGGCGTGCGGCCGGCGTTGGAACGGGCGCGGGCCGGCGTCGGGCATCTGGTCAAGATCGAGCTGGAGGTTGATACGCTGGCCCAGTTGGAGGAAGCGCTGGCGATCGGCGTCTACGCCGTGCTGCTGGACAACATGGGGCCGGACATGCTGCGCCAGGCGGTGCGGATGGTGGACGGCCGAGCGGTGACCGAGGCTTCCGGGCGGATTCGGCCGGACACCGCGCCGGCCATTGCCGCAAGCGGGGTGGACCTGCTGTCGGTCGGCTGGCTGACGCACTCGGCAACGGTGCTGGATGTTGGTCTGGACTGGCTGGCATAAGGATCCCCAGCCGGCATCGGCTAAGGATCACCCAGCCGGCATCGGCTAAGGATCACCCAGCCGGCATTGGCGCGGGCAAGCCGCGGCATCGGATGAAGGTGCTTGCTGAACCGGGGAGGCAACCCAAGCTCTCCGGTTCTGCAACACTATCATAGGATATCGTCATGGCTGAAATCCCCGCGGGCTTCCTCGATCTGCTGACCCAGAAGGCGCCGCTTGCGCATCTTGCGACATTGCAGCCGGACGGCTCGCCACAGGTGACGCCGGTGTGGTTCGACTATACCAACGGGGTCATCCGGGTGAACACCGCCGAGGGCCGCGTCAAGGCGCGCAACCTGTCCGTTGGCTCGAAAGTGGCCCTGTCGATCGTCGATCCCGACAACGCCTATCGCTACATCCAGATCCGCGGTAAGGTCTCGAAGGAGACCAAGGACGGGGCCGACGCCCATATCGACAGCCTGGCGAAGAGGTATCTCGGTAAGGATACCTATCCTTTCCGGTCGGAGAAGGAAGTGCGGGTGATGTATGAGATCACTCCTGCCGCCACGCACACCATGGGTTAAATCAAAATGTCCGGCGGAGCGGGGGCGCCTCGCTCCGCCGGCACCGCCGTCCGGTGGGCCACACTACCGGTAATCTCCTGGGGCAAGGCCCCGGGCACCAGGCGGCACGACAGTTAAATTGCGATATCGCACCGATATCCCAAAACACTTTAAGTTGTAAATCACTTCACGCACTTGCCCGTTTGATGACGAACAGGTTAGCGTGCCCATACAAACGAATGTGTCGGGAAGGAAACTGTCGTATGCCTGACCAACCACGCACCCGCTGTTGAGCGGTTGTTCAGGGTGAGTGTTGCGCGTCAGGTGCCAGCACCTGACCAGGCGACGCACCGCAGGCCGTAGCGCATAACGGCTGAATTCATCCCGATTGTGACCAGGAGGCGAGTCAGCGCGAGCTTATCGGCCAGCGCGGGTGTATAATCGTGTTGCGCACCAAATGTGCGCCTTTGCCGAATCGATAAGGGGGCTGGAGCCATGATAAAGTTGACGATCAATGGACAAGAACACACCTGGGACGGTGACCCGTCGCTTCCTTTACTCTGGTATCTTCGCGATGAGGCCGGCCTGACCGGCACCAAGTTCGGCTGCGGCAAGGCGCTGTGCGGTGCCTGCACCGTGCATATCAGCGGCGAAGCCGCGCGCAGCTGCATCACCGCCATGTCAGACGTCGCCGACCAGCATGTCACCACCATCGAAGGGCTGCACCCGACAGGCGATCACCCCGTGCAGAAGGCGTGGCGGGAGGTCAATGTGCCGCAATGTGGCTTCTGTCAGGCCGGCCAGATCATGCAGGCCGCCGCAATGCTGAAGGACAACCCGCATCCGTCCGATGACGACATCCGGGAAACCATGTCGGGCAACATCTGCCGATGCGGCTGCTACCAGCGCATCGTCACCGCTGTACGCGTTGCAGCGACGGGAGCGTGAGCCATGGAACATAATTTCACACCGTCGATTGAGAAGATTTCCCGGCGCAGCGTCCTCCGCACGCTCGGGATCACCGGTGGCCTGGTGCTGGCCGCGCCCGTGCTGTCCAGAACAGCCTTCGCCGCCGCGCTGCCGCAGTACAAGACCGGCGCCGGCGACATGCCGCACGGCACGGTCAACGATCCGCGGGTGTTCGTCTCGATCGAGCCGAACGGGATGGTGACGATCATCGCCGCCCGGGCCGAGATGGGCACCGGCGTGCGGACAAGCCTGCCGATGATCGTTGCCGATGAAATGGAAGCCGACTGGGGCCGTGTCCAGGTCCGCCAGGCGCCCGGCGATGAGGAAAAGTACGGCAACCAGGATACCGACGGCTCCCGCAGCACGCGGCACTTCCTGATCCCGATGCGCCAGGTCGGCGCCGCCGTGCGCCAGACGATCCTCGCCGCCGCCGCGCAGCGCTGGAGCGTCCCGGTGACCGAGCTCACCACGCGCTCGGGCCGCGTCACGCACGCGGGCAGCAACCGCACCGCCAACTACGCCGAGTTCGCGGCCG
>DAICYU010000408.1 GCA_027311485.1 Acetobacteraceae bacterium | reverse complement strand
GTCGCGGAAGCGCCGTTCGAATGGGGTGCCCAGGAAGATAGCTGAAGTTCCAGCCGCCTTATAGACGTAGTCCGCCACGCCGATGGCGGTATGGATGGCATGGGCGCACCCCAGACGGACCTGCGCCCGGGCGTTGAGGTCGATGGGGGCGACGTCGTCCGCCTGTTCCCAGGCCTGCTGCAGGATGTCCACCAGCCAGGCGCGGGCGGAGCCGAGCCTGGCTTCCTGCCGGGCGACGTCGGATTGCACGACCGGGCTGTCGGCGAGTCGTTGCAGGCCGCGCGGCGCCTTGTCCTGGGCCAGGGCGATGAAATCATCCAGCATGGCGCGGGCGATGCCGAAGCCGACGCCGGCAACCCCGACGGCGTAGAGTCCCTGCATGGTGAAGGCGTAGAGCGGACCGGTGTCGC
The DNA here is from genome assembly GCA_027311485.1 of Acetobacteraceae bacterium. Lineage (GTDB taxonomy): Bacteria > Pseudomonadota > Alphaproteobacteria > Acetobacterales > Acetobacteraceae > Rhodopila. Next base: position 4,004 of record DAICYU010000408.1, on the reverse strand, counting down.
GGCGGAGGTCCGGATCCTCCCGCGTGCCGCTGAAGCCTTCGGGGACGAACAGGTCGGTGACGCGGTAACCCTCGGATGCGGTACCGCGCATGCCGATGGTGTTCCAGTTGTGCACCGGTTCGGCATGCTCCTTGCGGAACAGCAGGGTGCGGACGGTTGGGCGGCCGAAGCGGTTCAGTCGCAGGGAGCCATCGTGTTCCACCACCTGGCAATGCGCGCCCATCCAGGTCGCCTGCCGGCAGCCGCTGGCGAAATGCCATTCGCCGCTGACCCGGTAGCCGCCGGGCACCGCATGTGCCTTGTGTTGATTGGGTGGTCCCCAGGCGATCCAGGCGCGCGGGTCGTCGAAAATCGCCCGCGCGCTGTCCAGCGGGATGAACGGGGCGATCAGCGCGGCGCTGTTGGCGACGAACAGGTTCCAGCCGACCGACCCGTCGTGACGGCTGACCGCCTCGATCGCGCGCAGATAGATCCAGGGTTCGACCTGGTCGCCGCCGACTGATCGCGGCAGGAACATGCGGGGCAGGCGGGATGCGTGGATGTGGCTGAGCAGCGGTTCGGGGATGGCCTGGCTGCGTTCGATCTCATCCGCGGCGGCGGCGATGTCCGGTCCAAGGGCGCGGGCGCGGGCGACCGGATCGGTGTCACCTGGGTTTGTGCCCTTTGTCTCCGGCCCCAGGGTGGCGAAGGTGACGTGGTTCATCGGACGCTCCCTGCGTCTTGATGGCACAATTGCCTCTCCTCCCGGCAGAAATGTCAATGCGGGCGGATGAACCAAACCAGGCACAGGATGGTTCATTGAACGGAACAGCAGCATCGGGTAGCTAATTCGGTTATGCGCCTACTGCCGATCCTGAGCATCGCTTGTTTGACCGCGGCGACACCCGCCCTGGCCCAGGTGACGGTTGACCTGCACGCGCTGGAGGCTTTGCCGCAGCGCCCCGCGACTCACCAGCCGCAGCGCCGGGCGCCGGCGGCCGCTGCTATAAGGCCGGCGCCGTCCGCGCAGCCTTCACCTTCTGCCCAGGCGACCCCGTCCACCCAGGAAACCCCCTCCGCGTTGGCCACCCCTGGCGCGCAGGCGACTCCGTCCGCGCAGGCAACCCCGGGCGCACAGTCGGGCACGCCGCCGTCCGCGACGACAACCGCGACCGGGGAGATGCCGGTTCGCGTCGTGCCCCCGGCGCCGGCGCCGGCGATACCCGAAACGGTGCCGCAAACCGCCTCGATCGAGCCGGTGGCGCCGCCACCGCCCGCGGCCGGCGCGGCACCGCCCCCGCCGCCGCCGGTTTCCGCCACCGCCGGCACGGTCGCGGCGCCGACCAGTGCTGGGCTGCGGCTGACCTTCGCGCCCGGGCAGTCCGACCTGACGCCCGAAAGCGTCGCGGCCATCAAGAAACTGACATCCCAGGTGACGCTGGGCGACGCCACCACCTACAACGTGTCCGCTTACGCGCCGGGCAAGCCGGATGATCCGTCCACCGCGCGCCGGCTGTCGCTGTCGCGTGCCATGGCGGTGCGCAGCGCCCTGGTGGCGGATGGCGTGCCCTCACCGCGCATTTTCGTTCGCGCCCTGGGCGCCGAGTACGGCAATGGTCCCGCCGACCGGGTGGACCTGGACGTCACTGGCGCCGCTACGGCTGCCGCTACGCCGGAGGCACCCAGCAAATGACCCGACCGTCTGGCTACCTGATCCGGATGCTGATTTTCCTGGTCGTGGTGGCCGTGGTCGCCGGGCTGCTGTCGCCGGTGCTGATTACCGCGTTTCGGAACAATCCGCTGCTGAACAGCCTGATCCTGCTGATCCTGGCGCTGGGGATCGCCTGGAACCTGCGGCAGGTGCTGCGGCTGGCGCCCGAGGTGACGTGGCTGGAAACCTACCAGACGTCGCGCTCCCGCCTCGCCGCGCTGCCGTCGCCGAAGCTGCTGGCGCCGATGGCCAGCATGCTGGCGGTGCGCGACACGCGGGAGCGGGGGGAGGCGCGGCACTTCACCATTTCGGCGACGGCGATGCGCAGCCTGCTGGACGGTCTGGCATCGCGGTTGGACGAAAGCCGGGAACTGTCGCGCTACATGACCGGCCTGCTGATCTTCCTTGGCCTGCTGGGTACCTTCTGGGGGCTGCTGAAGACGGTCAGCTCGGTGTCCGAGGTCATCGGCAACATGACGCTGGGCAACGGCGACATGAACCTGATGTTCGAGCAGTTGAAGGCCGGCTTGGCCCGTCCGCTGGCCGGCATGGGCACGGCGTTTTCCGCCAGCATGTATGGTCTGGCGGGTGCGCTGGTGCTGGGCTTCCTGGACCTGACCGCCGGCCAGGCGCAGAACCGCTTCTTCAATGAACTGGAAGAGTGGCTGGCCGGCCTGACCCGCCTGTCCTCCGGCGCGCTGTCCGAAGGGGAAGGATCGGTTCCGGTCTATGTGCAGGCGCTGCTGGAGCAGACGGCGGAGAACATGGAGAACCTGCAGCACATCCTGACCCGCGACGAGGAAAACCGCGTGCAGGTCAACCAGGCCATGCTGACGCTGAACGAACGTCTGGCGATGCTGACGGAGACGATGCGGGCGAACCAGCATCTGATGCTGCGGATCGCCGAAACCCAGACCGCCCTGGGGCCGGCGCTGCAACGGCTGGCCGAGGCGCAATACGGCGACGACGCCGGCCGGCACCTGCGCAACATCGAGCATTATCTGCAACGCATGCTGACGGAAAGTGAGCAGGGGCGTTCCCGCGCCACTGCGGATTTGCGCAACGATCTGCGCCTGCTGACGCGCACGGTGGCCGCGTTGGCCGAACCGCAGCGGTAGCCCGGTCATGGCAGGCCGCATCCGCCGGCACAATGGCGGCAATGGCCTGGAGGCCTGGCCTGGTTACGTGGACGCGCTGTCCACCCTGCTGATGGTCATCATCTTTGTGCTGCTGGTCTTCGTGCTGGCGCAGGCATTTCTGTCCGTCGCGCTGTCCGGCCGCAGCAAGGAGCTGCAACAGGCGACAAAGCAGCTTGCCGAACTGACCAATGCGTTGTCGCTGGAGCGCGGGAAGGCGGCGGACCTGCAGCTTTCAGTGGCGCAACTCGGCCAGCAACTGACGGCGCGGTCGGCTGAACGCGACCGGCTGTCGAAGCAGCTGACCGATGTGCAGGCCGCCGTCCAGATGGCGACGGCGGCAAACGCGCAGTTGCGGTCGCAACTGACCGATGTGTCCGGGCAGAAAAACGCGGCGCAGGCGGATCTGGCCGCCGCCCGCGACCAATTGGCGGAGATGAAGAAGCAGATTGCCCAACTGGACCGCACCGTAACCGTCGACAAGGACACGTTGCAGGCAAAACTGTCCGATATGGCCAAGCTGGCGGAGCAGGCGCGGGCGCTGGCGGCGTTGCGCGACGATCTGGAAAAGCAGGCGCAGGACGCGGCGGCGCGGGCGATGACCGAGCAGCAGCGGCGGCAGGCGGTGGAACTGCAACTTTCGGACGAAAAGAAGCTCGGCGACAGCGCCAAGGCGCAGATCGCACTGCTGAACCAGCAGATCGACCAGTTGAAGCAGCAGCTTGCCTCGGTGGCCGCGGCGCTCGACCTGACGCAGCAGCAGAATAAAGACAAGGACGTTCAGATCACCAACCTGGGGCAGAAGCTGAATGCCGCCCTGGCGACCAAGGTGCAGGAACTGCAGCAATATCGTAGCGAATTCTTCGGTCAGTTGCGCAAGGTGCTCGCGAACCGACCGGGCATCCAGATCGTCGGCGATCGCTTCGTATTCCAGAGCGAGGTGCTGTTCCCGGTTGGCAGCGCCGACCTCAGCCCATCGGGCGTGGCGCAGATGACCGCGCTGGCGGTGACCATCAAGGACATCGCCAAGGACATTCCACCGGATATTCACTGGATCATGCAGGTGGACGGCCACACCGACCCGCAGCCTGTGAAGGGCGGCCAGTTCGGCTCCAACTGGGAACTGGCGGCCGCGCGGGCGATCACCGTGGTCAAGGTGCTGATCAGCGACGGCGTAC
>DAICYU010000407.1 GCA_027311485.1 Acetobacteraceae bacterium | reverse complement strand
GCCGGCGACGCGGCGCTGAAAGCCAGCGGCGTGCACAACACGATGAACCAGTTCGCGTAAGAACCGGTCAGTCGCGCAAGATCGAACGGCCCGGGGGATCGTCCCCGGGCCGTTTCGTTTTGCGGACCTGACACAATCGCGCAGCAATGAAGCGCGGCATGTCGCTACTACATGAAGTATTTGACCCGAGCGCCAAATCGCGAACGCTCCGCATTTCGTACTTCTTTGCGGTCAGCGACTACGACTGCCAGTTCTCGACGCGCGCCAGGTTCGCCGTCGCGCGCTCGCTTCTGAAGGCGCCGAAATACAGCTCATGCATCACGATTGCCGACAGGCCGAACGCCGAGGGCTTGTACCGGCGCAGCCGTGCCACCATTGCCTCATGCCCTTTCAGGATGGCAATGACAGCGTTTGTGTCGAACAGGTAATTCACCTCAGGTCATCAAGCGACGGCTGGTCCTGCGGTGCGGGCTGCTCGGTCGCCGTCGCTTCGAAATCGGCATCGACCAGTCCCGCGATCTGATCCAGCCACGCCCAGTCGTCGTCCACCGGTTCCAGGATGATGGCGTTCCCGTGACGCCGGATATGAACTTCATCCGCGTCCAGACGAAATGCCTTGGGCAGGCGCACGGCCTGGGATCGACCAGACCAGAAGACTTTCGCGGTTACCGTCATACCGGCCCCCAAATGCTATATATCATTAGTAAATAGCAGGCGTCCGCTAAATCCAGTGACACCGTCATTGGCGCCCTGCATCGCCGGCCCGACGCTCCCGCCAGCCGCCTGCCCAAGACCACCCCACCCCTGGCCACCCATCGCCGCCGCCGCCATACTCCCGGCCGCATTGTCCAGGACCCAAAGCGCATGTCCCTGCCGCCCATCCAACCCCCGCCGCACCCGGCGCCCTGGCCCGAAGCCATGGCCGACGCCGCCGGCCTGAACTGGATGTGGCTGGAGGAAGCCGGCCGCTTCGCCACCGAAAACGAAACGCCCTGGCCGTGCGACCTGAAGCTGCATCTCGAATCCGGCTATTTCGAGCCGCCGCCGGATAACGCGATCCTCGGTCCCATCCGCCCGCGCGGCCCGTCCAACGGCTTGGTCATCCGCCACGGCTACAAGGTCGCGTCCTGGGGCGACACCGACCAGGTGGATTTCACCTTTTCCTGCGCCAAAAGCTACCTCAGCCTGCTCGCCGGCATCGCCCACACCGACGGCCTGATCCCCGACCTCGATGAGCCTGTGCGCGGCACCGTCGATGACGGCGGCTTCGACTCCCCGCAGAACCGCTGCGTCACCTGGCGCCATCTGCTGCAGAACACCTCGGAATGGGAAGGCGAGCTGTTCGGCAAGTCCGACCTGATCGACCGCAACCGCAACCTGGGGCTGGAGGGCAGGGGCCGCAAAGGCGAGCCGCGGCCGCTGCAGCCGCCCGGCGCGCACTGGGAATACAACGATGTCCGCGTCAACCGCCTCAGCCTCGCGCTGCTGCGGCGCTTCCGCCGGCCGCTGCCCACGGTGTTCGCCGAACGCATCATGCAGCCGATCGGCGCCAGCACGGACTGGTCCTGGCACGGCTACAGCACGTCCCACGTCACCATCGACGGGCAGGACATCGAAAGCGTCTCCGGCGGCACGCACTGGGGCGGCGGCATGCTGATCCACGCCGAGGATCAGGCCCGCATCGGCCTGCTGATGCTGAACAAGGGCCGCTGGAACGGCCGCCAGATCCTGCCCGAACGCTGGATCGCGGAATCGACCACCCCCTGCGCCCTGAACCACAGCTACGGCTTGCTGTGGTGGCTCAACACCCACCACAGCCGCTATAAAAGCGCGCCCGACAGCAGCTTTTTCGCCGTCGGCGCCGGCGGCAACGTCACCTGGATCGACCCCGCGCACGATCTGGTCGCCGTCCTGCGGTGGACCGACCCCACCGCCATCGACACCTTCACCCGACTCATCATGCAGGCTATCGAATCATGAGCAGCTACCAGACCATCACCGTCGAACAGCCCCAGGAACACACTGTCCTGGTAACGCTGAACCGCCCCGAGGTCGCCAATGCGATGAACACGCAGATGGGCCTCGATCTGCTGGCGGCGTTCGACGGCTTCTGCGCCGCGCCGAACCGGCGGCGCTGCATCGTCATCACCGGCGCTGGCGGCAAGGCGTTCTGCGCCGGCGGCGACCTGAAGCAGCGCAACGGCATGACCGATGAGCAGTGGCAGGATCAGCACCTGATCTTTGAGCGGATGGTGCGCGCCATGATCGGCTGCCCGGTGCCGATCATCGCCGCCGTCAATGGCGCCGCTTACGCCGGCGGCATGGAAATCGCCCTGTGCGCCGACTTCATCTACGCGTCGGAAACCGCCCGTTTCGCGCTGACGGAAGTCACCCTGGGCATCATGCCCGGTGCCGGCGGCACGCAGAACCTGCCGCGCGCCGTAGGCGGCCGTCGCGCCAAGGAAATCCTGCTGACCGGCAAGCCCTTCACCGTGCAGCAGGCATTCGACTGGGGCATGGTCAACCGCATCTGCAAGCCCGAGACGCTGGTGCAGGAGGCGCTGGAAACCGCCGCCACCATCGCCGGCAACGCCCCGATCTCCACCCGCCAGATCAAGCAGTCGGTGAACATGGGGCTGAACACCGACCTGCAGACCGGGCTGATGTTCGAAATCGAGGCCTATAACCGCATGGTCCCGACCGATGACCGGCGGGAAGGCATCCGCGCCTTCAACGAAAAGCGCAAACCGGTCTACAACGGCCGATAAGGCAAAAGCAGGAGGAAACCGCCGCATGAACGCGATCAGCGACACGCAGGCCGGAAAGGGCCTGACCCGCGCGTTGGCCGAACAGGCCCGCGCCCTGCGCCATGACGATATCCCAGACACCGTCCGCGCCTGGGCTCGGCAGTGCATCCTGGACTACATCGGCTGCGCCGTGGCGGGCGCCGCTGACGAACTTGTCGCAATCCTGCTGGCGGAAATGGCGGAGCAGGGCGGCGCCGCCGACGCCACCGTGATCGGCCATCAGGCCTGGCTGCCGGCCACCAGCGCCGCCATCGTCAACGGCGCCGCATCACATGCGCTGGACTTCGACGATGTGAACCTGGCGATGCCCGGCCATCCCTCGGTCGCCATCCTGCCGGCGCTGCTGGCGCTGGCCGAGGTTCGCGGCGCATCCGGCGCCGACGTGCTGACGGCGTTCGTCGCCGGGTATGAGTTGCAATGCCGCGTCGGCCGCACCATCGCGCCGGGCCATTACGACGGGCTGGGCTTCCATGCCACCGCCACTGTCGGCAGCTTCGGCGCCGCCGCCGCCTGTGCCCATCTGCTGGGTTTGGACGTTGACCGCACCGCCATCGCGCTGGGGATCGCCGGCACCCAGGCCGCCGGGCTGAAATCGATGTTCGGCACCATGTGCAAGCCGCTGCACGCGGGCAAGGCGGCCTATCACGGCCTGCTCGCCGCCAAGCTGGCCGCGCGCGGCTTCACCAGCCGCAGCGACGTGCTGGAATGTGGCCAGGGTTTCGCCCGCACCCACAGCCCCGACTTCAACCCGGAGCGTGCGTTCGACAGTCCTCCGAGCGGCTGGTGGATTGCGAACAACTTGTTCAAATACCACGCGTCCTGCTACATGACCCACGCCGCGATCGAGTCCGCCCGCAAGCTGCGGGAACAGCATCATTTCGCCCCCGACCAGGTCGAGCGCATCGACGTCCGCCTGGAGGAAGCCTGTGACCGGATTTGTAACATTCCGGCGCCGACGACGGGCCTGGAAGCCAAGTTCTCGCTGAAGCTCACCACCGCGATGGGCCTGGCCGGCGTCGATACAAGCCGTATGTCCACCTACTCGTCAGAGGTCGCGGCCGATCCCGTCCTGGTTGGCCTGCGTGACAAGGTGGCGCTGGATTTCCGCACCGGCATTCCCAACACGTTCACCGAGATCGAATTGCTGCTGCGTGACGGCTCCCGCCTGACCGCGCAGCATGATGCGGGCATTCCGGCCACCGACGTCGTCGCCCAGGGCAAGCGGCTGGGGGCCAAGTTCGCCGCCCTCGTCGACCCGGTGCTCGGCACCGACAAGACCGCCGCCCTGATCGCCGGCATCGCCGACATCGAATCTTGGTCGAACGTCGCGGAACTCACGAGGCAGACATGCGCCTGAAGGACAAAGTTGCCATTGTTACCGGCGGCGCCCACGGCATGGGCGAAGCCGAGGCCCGCCTGTTCGCCCGCGAAGGCGCCGCCGTGGTGATCGCCGATGTGCTGGACAAGGCGGGGGAGGCGGTGGCCGCCGACATCCAGGCGAGCCAGGGGCGGGCGCGTTTCATCCGCACCGATGTCACCGCTGAAGCGGACTGGCAGCGGCTGATCGCCGAAACCATCGCCGCCTATGGCCGGCTGGACATCCTGGTGAACAACGCCG
>DAICYU010000406.1:4199-4430 GCA_027311485.1 Acetobacteraceae bacterium | reverse complement strand
GACGGGCCGTAGCAGCGGTTCCTCGGTCCGGCAGCGATCGAACACAAATGGGCAACGGGTATGGAACCGGCATCCGGTGGGCGGATTGATCGGGCTTGGCACGTCACCCGACAGGATGACCCGTTGGCGCTTCGCCGTCGGATCCGGCACCGGCACGGCCGATAGCAATGCCTTCGTGTACGGATGGTGCGACTCCGCAAACAGCGTCCGGCGGTCTGCCAGTTCGACGAT
>DAICYU010000406.1:0-4189 GCA_027311485.1 Acetobacteraceae bacterium | reverse complement strand
CAGATGCTCCACCGTCGCCAGGTCATGGCTGATGAAAAGTAACGCTAACCCGAGGTCATCCTGCAGATCGGCCAACAGGTTGATGATTTGCGCCTTGACCGACACATCAAGTGCCGAGACCGCTTCATCGCAGATGATCAGGTCGGCGCCCGGAGCCAGCGCACGTGCGATCCCGATTCGCTGTCGTTGGCCACCGGAAAACTCATGCGGATACCGGTTGATTGCATCGCGTGGCAGCCGGACCTTGTCCATCAGTGCCTCGACCTGCGCTGTCAGGTCGGCTCGGCCCTTCGCCAGGCCGAAATTGACCAAAGGTTCCGCCAGGATGTCGCGTATCTTCATCCTCGGGTTCAGGCTGCTGAACGGATCCTGGAACACGACTTGCACGCGCTTGCGCATCGCGTGCAGCCGGGACGCCGAGGCGTTATCGATCCTCTCCCCGGCTAGATAAACCTCGCCCTCGGTCAGATCATACAACCGCAGGATGGCTTTACCGACGGTGGACTTGCCGCAGCCGGATTCACCCACCAGCGACAGGGTCTCACCTCGCCGGATGTCGAAGGTGACGCCATCAACCGCATAGACCTTCGCCGTCACCTGCCCCAGCACGCCGCCGCGGATTGGGAAGTGCTTCTTGAGGCCATTGACCTCCAACAACGGGCGCTCGGGGATCATGCGGGCACCTTCTCTCCGGCATAATGACAGGCGACATTGTGGCCAGGCGCCTTCGGTTCGATCGCTGGTGCCACCTGGCGGCAAACGTCGGTCGCCATTGGACAGCGGCCGGCGAAAGCGCATCCTATGATTGGCTTGCGCAGGCTTGGCACCAGCCCGGCGATCTCGGCCAGCTTGCCACGCTCCCCCGCTTCCAGGGACGATCCCAGCTTCGGTACCGCGCCCAGCAGGCCGCGCGTGTAAGGATGCAGTGGTCTGGCGAAGATGTCGTTGACCGAGGCTTCCTCGACCTTGCGGCCGGCGTACATCACCACCACACGCTGGGCCATTTCCGCCACCACGCCCAGGTCGTGCGTAATCAGCATGATCGCCGATCCCATGCGTGTCTTCAGATCGCGCATCAGATCCAGGATCTGCGCCTGAATCGTCACATCCAGCGCCGTCGTCGGTTCATCCGCGATCAGCAGCCTTGGATTGCAGGCCAACGCCATCGCGATCATCACGCGCTGGCGCATGCCGCCCGAAAGCTGGTGCGGATACTCGCGCACCCGGCGGGACGGCGCAGGAATGCCGACAAGCGTCAGCATTTCCACCGCCTTGGCTTCGGCGTCCCGCGCGTTCAGCCCTTGATGCAGCCGCACCGTCTCACCAATCTGCCGCCCGACTGTCAGCACCGGGTTCAGTCTGGTCATCGGCTCCTGTAAGATCATCGAGATCGCATTGCCGCGTATGTCCCGCATCTCCGGTTCCGACAGGCTCAGCAGGTCGCGATTCTGGAACGTGATCCGCCCGTGGATCTTACCAGGCGGTTGCTGAATCAGCCGCAGGATCGACATGGACGTGACCGACTTGCCGCAGCCGGACTCCCCCACAATCGCGACCGTTTCGCCGGCATCGATGTGAAACGACAACCCCTCGACCGCCCGCACCACGCCATCCGGGGTCGCGAAATGCGTCTGCAGGTTTTCAACCTCAAGCAAAGCCATGGCTTACAACCGCTTCGCGAGGCGGGGATCCAGGGCATCGCGAAGCCCGTCACCCATCAGATTGACCGCCAGCACGGTGATGGACAGAAAAATCGCCGGAAAAAATACGATATAGGGCTTTACCTGCCACAGCGCCCGGCCTTCGGCCATGATATTGCCCCAGCTTGGAATGATCGGCGGCGTGCCGGCACCGATGAACGACAGGATCGCCTCGGTAATCATGGCCGAGGCGCAGATGAACGTTGCCTGCACCATAAGCGCCGCAAACGTATTTGGCAGGATGTGCCTCACGATAATCTTAGGCACCCGGGTGCCCGAGGCGATCGCCGCCTCCACATAGGGTTGTTCGCGCAAGGAAAGCACCAGCCCGCGTACGAGGCGGGACACGCGTGGAAACTCCGCCAGCGTTATGGCAACGATCACATTCTGCACGGAAGCCCGGGTCAGCGCCATCAGCGCGATTGCCAGCAGAATCGGCGGGATCGACATCAGCCCGTCCATCACCCGCATGATCACCGCATCCAGCTTGCGCACGAACCCGGCGACAAGCCCGATGGCTGTGCCAATGGCCGAAGCGCAAAAGGCCACTGCGAAGCCGACGACGAGAGACACGCGTGACCCGTATAGGACCCGGGAATAAACATCCCGGCCCAGCATATCTGTGCCGAACCAGTATACCGCCGAGGGCGGCCGCAGCCGCCGCGCCGGTGCCAGCGCGGTCGGGTCCTTGGTGCCAAGATAGGGGGCGAAAATGGCGATGAAGATCATGATGCCGATCAGCAGGCCGCCGAAGGCAATCGTCGGGTGCCGATAGATGAACCCCATGATCCGGCCGCGCCGTTTTGGCTCCGGCAGGATGGCCGGAAGGATCGGGGCGGCCGCGTATTCGTGCGATGTCGCGCTCAATAGCGAATCCTCGGGTCGAACAGCGTGTAAAGAAGGTCAACGACCAGGTTGATCAGCACATAGAGGAAGCTGAACAGCAGTACGACGCCCTGGATCACCGGGTAGTCACGCCGCAGGATCGCATCCACCGTCAACCGGCCGAGGCCAGGAATGGCGAAGACACTTTCTGTCACCACCGCGCCACCGATCAGCGCGGCAAAGCCAATACCGATGACCGTAACCACCGGCACGGCGGCATTCTTCAGTGCGTGAACAAACAGAATGCCCCGTTGGCCAACACCCTTGGCCTTCGCGGTCCGCACATAATCCTGTCCCAGCACGTCCAGCATTGTCGCCCGGGTAATGCGGGCGATCAGCGCCATATAGATCATCCCAAGTGCGATCGACGGCAGGATCAGCGTGCGGAGGAAAGGCCAGAATCCCTGCTCGATAGGGCTGAAACCTTGCACCGGCAGCCAGTCCAACCGCAGCGCGAACAAATACGCCAACAGATAGCCGATGACGAAGACCGGCGTGGAGAACCCAAATACCGCTGTCATCATCACCAGCCGGTCAATCCAGCTTCCATGTTTCCACGCCGCGATCACCCCCATCGGAATCGCCAGACTAAGCGACAAGATCAGCGTCAGCACCATCAGCGACAGGGTCGGTTCGATCCGTTGCGCGATCATGTGGGTGACCGGCAGGTTGGTGAAGATCGATGTACCCAGGTCGCCGTGAATCACGTGCCAAAACCAGTCGCCGAACCGCACCAGAAACGGACGATCCAGACCCAGCGAGGCGCGGATACGCTCCACATCGGCCGGTGACGCCTGGTCTCCGGCGATAATCGCGGCCGGATCGCCCGGCGCGATATACAGCAGACTGAAGACAAACAGCGCCACCATCAGCACGACGGGAATGGTGGATAGGACGCGACGGATAACGTAGGAGAGCATCAGGCGGCTCTCCCCACATGGTAAGACAACCGCACCATCACGCCTTCGTCACGTCCCAGAACACGGGGAATGGCGCCTTGACAACGCCGGAGACGTTCTTCCGCCAAGCCTGATAGCCCTTGAAGAACCCGGTCGGAATATAGACCACGAAGTCCATCGCCGCCTTGTTCAGTTCGTCGATGGCCTTCTTCTCGGCTGTCGCATCCGGCGCAGCATACCACGCAGCGATCTTTTCCTGCACCAGATCGGATTTCGGCCAGCCGAACCATGCGGTGTCGCCGCTTGCATCCAAGGCGATGTATGGTGCCGGATTCACGCAATCCGCCCCGGCATGCCATGTGTGGAAGATATTCCACCCACCCTGCGCCGGCGGATCCTTCTTCGCCCGGCGCTGTCCGACAGTGCCCCAGTCCAGCGCCTGGTACTGCACGTTCATGCCGATCTTATTCAGCAGGTCGGCGGTGACATCGCCCTGTCCCTTGGTTATGGTCAGGTCGGTGGCGACCAGAAGGACGATCGGCTCACCCTTGTATCCCGACTCGGCCAGTAGCTTCTTGGCCAGATCGAGGTCGCGCTTACCCTTCAGCGGCTCCCCGCCAACCTCGGTGTATAAAGGCGTGCCAGGCGTGAAGAACCCCGGCTGTGTCTTCCACAGATTGGGGTCGTCGCCGACCACCGCCTCCA
>DAICYU010000405.1 GCA_027311485.1 Acetobacteraceae bacterium | reverse complement strand
GATCCGCGACTGCAAGCTCGCCTACAAGACGTTCGGCACGCTGAACGCGGCGAAGGACAACGTGATTGTTTACCCGACCTGGTATTCGGGGCAGCACGACGCCAATGAATGGCTGATCGGCCCAGGCATGGCGCTGGATCCGGCCACCCAGTTTATTATTATACCGAACATGATCGGCAACGGCCTCTCGTCCTCGCCAAGCAACACGCCGGAGCCTTATAACGGCCCGCGCTTTCCCAATGTGACGCCGTACGACAACGTGCGGGCGCAGCATCGCCTGGTGACGGAGAAATTCGGGATCGAGCGCATCCGCCTCGTCACCGGCTGGTCAATGGGTGCCCTGCAAACCTTCCACTGGGGCGCCCTGTATCCGGACATGGTGGAGCGTATCGCGCCGTTCTGCGGTTCGGCCAAGTGTTCGCGCCACAACTTCGTCTTCCTGGAAGGCGTGAAGGCGGCGCTGACGGCCGATGCCGCGTTTGCCGGCGGCTGGTATAAAAGCAAGCCGGAAACCGGATTGCGGGCGATGGCGCGCGTCTATGCAGGGTGGGGCTTCAGCCAGGCGTTCTACCGGCAGGAGCTTGATCTCAAGACCCTCGGCTATTCCTCGTTGGAGGACTTTCTGGTGGCTTTCTGGGAAGGCTTTTTCCTGCCCAAGGATGCCAACAACCTGCTGACGATGCTGTGGACGTGGCAGCACGGCGACATCAGCGCGAACGAGCTTTATCACGGCGACTTTCAAAAGGCGCTCGGCGCAATCACCGCCAAGGCTTATGTGATGCCCGGCGCGACCGACCTGTACTTCCCGGTCGCGGACAGCGAGATCGAGGTGGCGCATATGCCGAATGCGCAACTGATCCCGGTGCCGTCGGTCTGGGGACATTTCGCCGGTGGACCAGGTACCAATCCGGTTGACGTCGCTTTCATCGACGGCAAGCTGAAAGAACTGCTCGCGAGCTGAGGCAATCCGCACCATGCCGGCCAACAAGGCCGGCATGGCCGCATCGGGGGTTACAATGAGCCAATTTTGGAAAAGCGACGCCGTCACCCTGGCAACGGCCGTCCGGGATCGGAAAGTGTCTGCCGTGGAACTGGCGAAAGCGGCCCTTGAGCGCGTGGAAAAGCTGGACGGCGCGCTGCACGCGTTTTGCACGCCGACTCCGGACGTCGCGCTGCGCGAGGCCGCCGCGGTCGATGCCGCGATCGCGGCCGGTGAAACCACCGGACCGCTGGCAGGGGTGCCTTATGGCATCAAGGATCTGATCGCCACCAAAGACGTCCGCACCATGTCCGGGGCGCCCGCCTACGCCACGTTCGTACCTGACGAGGACGACGTGGTTGTGGAGCGCATGAGGGCAGCCGGTGCCGTGTCGCTCGGCAAGACCAACGTGCCGGAATACGGTTACAGCGGCGTCGGCCATAATCCAGTGTGCGAAACCACGACCAATCCGTGGGATGTCACCCGCACGTCAGGCGGGTCGAGCGCCGGATCGGGCGCCGCCGTCGCCGCTGGCCTCTGTCCGATGGCGTTGGGTAGCGACGGTGGTGGTTCGGTGCGCATTCCGGCATCATTTTGCGGGCTGGTCGGCGTCAAGGCATCCATGGGGCGCGTGCCGCTGTATCCCGGCACCAAGGACGAGCGGTATCCCGGCGTCTCCAGCTGGGAATCGCTGGAGCATATCGGCCCGATGACGCGCACGGTGCGCGATGCGGCCCTGATGCTATCCATCCTGACCGGTCCCGACGACCGCGACCGCATGTCGATCCCCGCTGGCGATGTTGACTGGATTGCGGCGGCGCAAGCGCGTGATCTGAAAGGCCTGCGCGTCGCCTATAGCCCGGATTGGGGCTACGCTGCGGTCGATCCTGAAGTGCGGCAGGTGGTCGATGCGGCTGTGCGCGTGTTCGAGCAGGATCTGGGCTGCATCGTCGAGGAGGCGCACCCGGGCTTCGAGGATCCGTACAGCACGTTCTGGGGTGTTGTCGCCGCGGAAACCGACCTGAAGGGCATGCGCGCCATCGTCGCCGAGCATGGCGGCAAGATGACGCCGCACATCGTTGACTTCATCACCAAGAACTGGACCGCTGAGGATCTGACCAACGCGCTGATCGGCCGAAAGGCGGTGGTCAACAAGATGTGGCGGTTCATGCGCCGCTACGACATCCTGTTGACGCCTACCCTGGCGGTGCCGCCGTTCGCGCTGCACATCCAGGGCGTGGAGAAGATTGACGGACGCATGGTGCAGCCCTTCCAGTGGCTGGCGTTCACCTTTCCGATGAACCTGACCGGTCAACCCGCCGCGTCCGTGCCAGCCGGGTTCACCGCTTCGGGGTTGCCGGTGGGATTGCAGATCGTCGGCCGCCACCTTGCCGACGCTTCCGTGATCCAGGCCGCCGCCGCGTTTGAGGCAGCGAAGCCGTGGGCGGACGCTTGGCCGGCAATTGCCCAATGACGGGACTACACGCGTTCATCATCGCGGCAGAACCGTATTACCGCCCCGTCGGCGATGAGGTGGCGGTGTTCGAAGCGGCGTACTGCCACCGTCTGCCGGTGATGCTGAAAGGGCCGACAGGCTGCGGGAAAACCCGGTTCCTCGAATACATGGCTTGGCGACTGCGGCGACCGCTGATCACCGTTGCAGCGCACGAAGACATGACGGCAGCCGACCTGGTCGGGCGCTTCCTGCTCCTGCCCGGTGAAACCGTCTGGCACGATGGCCCGCTTACGCTCGCGGTGCGGGAAGGCGGCATCTGCTACATCGACGAAATCGTTGAGGCGCGGCAGGACAGCACGGTGGTGATCCACCCGCTTACCGACGCGCGTCGGATCCTGCCGTTAGAGAAGAAGAACGAGCTGGTTGCCGCCCACCCAGACTTCCAACTCGTGATCTCCTACAATCCGGGATACCAGAGCGCCGTAAAGGATTTGAAGGAGTCGACCAAGCAACGCTTCGTGGGCATCGATTTCAGCTATCCCGTCGCGGCGGTGGAGGCTGAGATCGTGGCGCGCGAAAGCGGTGTCGAGCCGGCGCTGGCGGCGACGCTGGTGGAGATCGGCCAGCGGTCGCGCAACCTGCGCGGTCAGGGGCTAGAAGAAGGCGCTTCGACTCGCATGTTGATCCATGCCGGCCGGCTGACGCTGGCGGGACTGGGCGTAGCCGCGGCGGCACATGCCGCCATGGTGCTGCCGCTGACCGACGATCTGGAACTGCGCGAGGCGCTTGGCGCGGCGATTGCCGCTTGCCTGGGATGATCCGGGCCGACGTCGACACATCCCCGCCTGTTCTGGCCGAACTGGCGCGGCGCCCCTCGCTGGAGGCGCTGTCACGCCAGGCCTGGGCGGCCATAGCGGCCCAGGACGATCCCGTGAACGCGTGGCGCTGGGCAGATGGTATGCGGGCGCTGCTGCACGCCAATGCGGGCCTCGCCTGCCTCGCCGCGCTGCTGCGCTTACGCGGTAAACCCGCTGATTTGGCCGACGCGGCGCATGCCGCCACGGCGATCTGCCGTCACGCCGGGGCGACGCAGGCTATCGCCTGCATCGACGCCTGGGACCGGCTGCGCGCCCCGGGATTGTGGCCTGGATGGACTCGTCTGGCCCATGATGCCCCGGACTGCATTGCCGCCGCCGCCGCCAATGCCGGCGCGGTGCTGGAAGCGGTCGGGTCGGACGGGTTCGTCAATTTCGTGGCGCTGGGACTCCACGGCGCCGGCCGGGACAAGGCGCGTCGGGCGGCGTTTTTTGCGCTCAAGGATCCGCTGGCCCGTCGCGCCCTGGCACAGGGCGCAGGCGGCGGCCTCACGGACCTTGAACGGGGCCTGAAGCTGTTCGCCACGGCGCTTTGGGGGCGCCCGCCGTTGCTGCGGCCACTGCCTGCCGCGCCAGGCCGCCCCCCTGTTCGACGAGCCAGCCTGTCGGAAGGCGTGGTGTTGCTGCCAGAGAGTTTTCACGGGGTCCCGCCGGGGGCGCAGCCACGGTTGTATCGCGCCACCGTGGCGCATGCCATTGCCCATCTGATGGCGGGCACACCGCGCCAGCCGGTCGGCACGTTGAAGCCGCTGCAGCTTGCGATCGTCGCACTGATCGAGGACGCCCGCGTGGAGGCGCTGGCGCTGCGCCGCTTCCCTGGCCTGCGGCGCCTATGGGAGCCCTATCATGTGGCGCAGCCGGAGGGTGTAACCGCCCCCAGCCTGCTGGCCCGCTTGGCCAGGGCGCTGTTCGACCCGGCTTATGAGGATTCGCACGGCTTCGTCGTGAAAGGGGTTCGGCTGTTCGCCGAGGCCGATCCGTATGACACCGGCGCCGCCCGTCGCATCGGCGGCCTGCTGGGCAACGACCTTGGCCAGATGCGCGTGCCGTTCAATGCCCGCACCTATGTCGTCGAACCCGCCTACCGCGACGACGGGCTGGGCTTCTGGGACTTCGGGGCAC
>DAICYU010000404.1 GCA_027311485.1 Acetobacteraceae bacterium | reverse complement strand
AACTCCTCCCCCGGAATCGAGCCGATCGCGGCGAACGTGTTCCTGCAAAAGACGCTGTCGGGCAGCTTCTCGGTCCGCAACCGGCATCTGCAGAAGCTGCTGGCGGAAAAGGGCTACGATAACGAGGACGTCTGGTCGTCGATCACCACGACCAAGGGCAGCGTGCAGCACCTGGACTTCCTGACCGAGGATGAGAAGGCGGTTTACAAGACCGCGTTCGAACTGGATCAGCGCTGGGTGGTGGAACACGCGGCGGACCGCGCGCCATTCATCTGCCAGAGCCAGTCGGTGAACGTGTTCCTGCCGGCCAACGTGCATAAGCGCGACCTGCACCAGATCCACATGATGGCGTGGAAGAAGGGCGTAAAGTCGCTGTACTACTGCCGCAGCCTGTCGATCGCCCGGGCGGATACGGTCAGTGAAAAAGGCATCGCGCCGATGGCGTTCGAGACCGCCGCCGCCGCCGCGAACGACTCCGGCGTCGCCCGCCTGCCGCTGGTGGCGATGTCGCGGGAAGGCGCGGGGACCTCGACGGATTACGAGGAATGCCTGGCCTGTCAGTAACGGCCGGGTCTGGGAAGATGTGGGGGCGGATACCGACCAGCCGTGTCCCCCCGATACCCGCAGTCTGTCGGCGCGGCAAGGAAACGGCGTTCGGTTAGGGGCATCCGCAGGATGTCACGAACGGACGCTTAGATGGAGGCTGTATGTGCCTCCAGGCTCCTGCTGAACCAAGGCACCTCCAATTTCGGGGAAGCCAGATCGGTGAGGTATTGGCCGACCGTCGGATTGGTCCGCTTCAAACTCGCCCTATGGGCCTGTACCCCGGCAAGCACTTGCGCTTGACCGGTGGCCAGAAGCCCCACCAGAAAAGCATCCGGCCTCTGCTTCGTTAAGCCGTAGTGCCGCAGGATATCGGGGTCAAAATCCTTGACATTGGTCGTCACGATCACGTCCGCTTTCGCATCGACAGCGGTCGCGACAACATGGGCATCCTTGCGCTGGGCGGCTGTGCGACACAGACCCTGAATAGTCGAAATCAGCACAGGCCGTGGCTGAACATTGGCCGCCACAAAGGCCTTCTCCATCTCAGACCGGCGGTATGCAATTTTCTCCGGCGGCAGACGTTCGGCCAGATTGCGGGACCATTCATCATGGATCTCGTCCGACCAGACCGGATCAAAAGCCCCCTGTCGTGCAATCCACAAAAGAAGATCCGTCAGCATGCCCTTGTAAAGAACGCAGGCATCAAGAGTGGCCACCGGCATCTGTGAACGTCAGAAGTCGTACTCCTCGGACATCGCGGAAAGCGCCTCGAGTGCCTGGTGCTGCCGCCTCGTATTGCGATTTTGGAAGGCGATAACCTCGGCACGCGAAAGCTTGTTGCGGGACAGAACCTTGCGCGGATGCAGGTGCCCCTTGGCAATAAGGCGCATCACGGACGGTCGGGACATTCTAAGGATGCTGGCCGCTTCCTGCGGACTGATCTCATCGTCTATCGCTTCGACGGACTGGCGGACAGCACCGCTTCCTGCGCGTGCCTCGGGACGCACGGGTTGCGCCCCGGGCTTCGGCTTGGCCGCCCCGACGAACCGGAGAACCTCAATAAGGGTTGCGGCATCCACCTCCACCTTCGCTCGGGGCGACGTCCCAACCACACGCTTTTGCAGGTCCCGCGCTTTCCGCTGCGCCGCGGCGACCTCACGCTCGCTCAAAGCGACTTCAAGCACGGTCATCGTCCTGCCTCCATCTTCGCCACAGAAAATATGCACGAACTGCTCTAATTGCAATTTTTGCAACATCTGCCATCGCGAGATACTGATTGAGTGTGGCCGAGCGGGATCACCGCTCGGCCACAAAACAACGTTGCCACGATCGGAATCAGCCAGGCGCGCCAGGAACTTGCATAGGAGAATGAGGCAGCTGCCGTTTAGACCGCACCTACGAACGGCGCAGCCTCGAACGACAGTGCAACGCCTCATGCCACCGCATTATCAACGACGGCCGTTCCAACCCATCGGCCGCCACAGCAAGCGGTTGAACAGAACGACGAACACCGACATCACCACCACGCCCAGGACGACGTGCGCCATGTCCCCCCTGTCGGTGGCATTGGCGATATACGCGCCCAGGCCGTGCGCCTGGAGCTTGGTATTGCCCCAGGAGGCGACCTCGGCGACGATCGCCGCGTTCCATGATCCGCCCGAGGCGGTGATCGCGCCGGTCACGTAATAAGGGAAGATGCCGGGGATCATGACCTTGCGCCACCACAGGAAGCCGCCGACGCGGAAATTGCTCGCGACTTCCTTGAGGTCTCCCGGAAACGCCGCCGCGCCGGCGACGACATTGAACAGGATGTACCACTGCGTTCCCAGCACCATCAGCGGGGTCAGCCAGATATCCGGGCTCAGGTGGAAATAGACGATGAACAGCACGAAGGGCGGAAACAGCAGATTGGCCGGAAACGCCGCCAGAAACTGCGCCACCGGCTGGGCTCGGCGGGCCCATACGGGGCGAAGGCCAAGCCAGACGCCGATCGGCACCCAGATCACGGTGGCGACGATCATCAGGACCACGACACGGACCAGGGTGATCAGCCCCAGCAAGACCGTCTCGGTCACGTCCGAAAGCGCCACTGACTGGGCGGCGAACGCCACGACGTGCCAGACGGAATAGGCCAGCACCACCAGCAACACCGCGATCCAGGCCGCATCCACGATGCGCGACGGTTCGGCGTGGTCTGTGCGCGGGCCGGATCGGACAGACAGGCGCAGGCTGCCGATCCAGGAGGTCAGCAGCCCGATTGTCTCACCGATCCGTTTCAGCACGCGGGTGCGGCGCACCAGCCGCAGCATCCAGGGGTCGGACGCGGTGGCGCCCGCCGTGGTTTCGAAGCGGAACTTGGCGGACCATGCGACCAACGGGCGGAACAGCAGTTGGTCATACGCCAGGATGACCGCCAGCATCGCCAGGATCGCCCAGAACACCGCGAGGATGTCCTTCTTCTCCAGCGCCAGTGCGACGTAGGAGCCGATACCGGGCAGCTTCCAGGTGTTGTCGCCGACCGACACGGCTTCGGACGCGACCACGAAGAACCAGCCGCCGGACATCGACATCATGGTGTTCCACACCAGGCCGGGCATGGCGAAGGGTACTTCCAGCTTCCAGAACTTCTGCCAGCCGGTCAGGTGGAAGCTGACCGCGACTTCCGCCAGGTCGGCCGGGACGGTGCGCAGCGATTGGTACATGCTGAACGCCATGTTCCAGGCCTGGCTGGTGAAGATGGCGAAGATCGCCGCCAGCTCCAGCCCCAGCACCTGGCCGGGGAACAGGTTCATGAAGAACACGACCGTGAAGGTCAGGAAGCCCAGGATCGGCACTGACTGCAGCACGTCCAGCACCGGCACCAGCACCAGCGCGGCGCGCCGGCTTTTCGCCGCGGCGGTGCCGTAGGTGAAGGTGAACAACAACGACGCCGCCAGCGCCGCGAACATACGCAGTGTGGTGCGTATCGCATATTCGGGCAGCATGCGCGGATCCAGCGTCACGCTGGTGGCACCGGGCGCGTTGATCGCGGTCATCGTGCCCTCGGCCACATGGCCGAACGCCACCAGGGCGCCGATGACGCAGACGAATGCGATCGCGTCCCACAGATTGGGCAGGCGCCAACCGGCGGCCATCGAGTGCTGGGTCGTGGCTGACATATCGCTCGGGAACGCTTGGGTTGACGACGTGCCGTGTTATCCCGTGACCTGTGCCGTGTCACGGGGCAAGGCGTTGCCGTTGCGTGACATCAGGCCCGGTTGCGCTGGATCAGGCGCCCGGCACGGGCCTCGGTGGCGCCATCGCCGTAAACGTAGGCGGACTGGCCGTTGACCCAGGTTTCCAGGATGCCCTCGGCAATGCGGGTCGGGGCGTCATAGGTCGCGGCGTCGCGCACGGTTGCCGGGTCGAACAGCACAAGGTCGGCGTAGGCGCCTTCGCGGATCACGCCGCGATCGACGATACCGAACATAGCTGCGGTATGGCCGGTCATTTTGCGGACTGCTTCCTCCATGCTGAACAGCTTCAGGTCACGGGCGTAATGGCCGAGCACGCGGGGGAAGGTGCCCCAGAGACGGGGATGCGGGTAGGCGTCGTGCGCCAGCCCGTCGCTGCCGATCATCGCCAGGCGGTGCGCCATGATTCGCTGGACGTCGGCCTCATCCATCTGGAAGTAGATGGCGCCCGCCGGTGTCAGCCGTTCGGCGGCTTCCTTCAGGTCCATTTTCCATTCCTTGGCGATGTCCGACAGCATGCGTCCGGCCAGTTCGGGATGCGGGACCGACCAGGTTACCTGCACCGGCACGTCGGCGCGCAACCGATCCGGGATCAACACGGTCGATACGGCAGCGTAGGGATAGACATCGAATGCCACCGCCTGCGCCCGCGCC
>DAICYU010000403.1 GCA_027311485.1 Acetobacteraceae bacterium | reverse complement strand
CATCTTCAGGGCCAGCGCCCGCCGCCCCGGGGAGTAGTCCGCCGCGATGATCGGGTGCATGCCGCGGATCTTCAGCCCGGCGATCACCGCAAGCCCGACCGGACCGCAGCCGACCACCAGCGGCACATCATCCTTCGTCAGGCCGGCGTTCTCCACCGCGTGCCAGCCAACCGCGATCGGTTCGGTCAACGCCGCCTTCTCGGCCGGCAGACCGTTCGGCACAGCCAGCAGCATGCGGTCGGCCAGCGGCATGTATTGCGCGAAGCCGCCTGCGACGTCGTTGGAGTAGCCGATGCCCTGCACGGTATCGCCCGCCAGCGTCAGCGGCATCGAGCAAACCAGCGTACCGGGCGCCAGCCGAGCCGTGGTGTTGGGGCCGTATTCGACGACCTCGCAGCAGAATTCGTGACCCATGACCACGTCACGCGCCGGGTCCATCGTCCAGCGATTGCCGGCGCGATTGGCCAGGTCGACGAACTGACGAGTGTGCTTGGCGGCGTGCAGGTCGGACCCGCAGATGCCGCAGGCGCGGGTCTTGACCAGCACCTGCCCCTCGGACGGCACCGGGTCGGGCAGCGTATCGACGACGATCGCTCCCTGACGGAAAACGGCGGCACGCATGACAGTTCCTCCCTTGGTTGTTCTACCGCAGGGTAACGCGCCCGCTTCGCTCTTCAAGCACGTCGAGTGCGGTATCCAACAATAAGCGCGGCAGGCGCAGCGGCAAACGCGGCCGCTTGGGCGCAAACCGGCGGGGCCGTGCGCGATCGCCGCCCAGCTGCCGGACCAGATCGTCGATGGTGGCAAATCCATCGATCAACCCGGCTGCCAGCGCCTGCTCGCCCAGCATGTAGCCGCCGTCGAAAAGCGATTCGTCCGGCGCCTTCAGGCGCTGGCCACGGCGGGATTTCACCCAGGCAACGAACCGCGCGTGCAGCTTGTCCATCAGATCCTTGGCGAAGGCTACGTCCTCGGGTTTTTCCGGGCTGAAAGGGTCCAGCCGAGCCTTGTTGCGGCCGGCGGTGTAGACGCGGCGCTGGACACCGAGGCGGTTCAGCAGGTCGGGAAAGCCGAACCCGCCGCCGATCACGCCAATGGAGCCAACGATGCTCATGGGGTTGGCATGGATTTCGTCAGCGGCGCAGGCCAGCCAGTAACCGCCGGAGGCGCCGACCTCGCGTATCACTGCATGCACGCGGACCCCGGCGCGTTCGGCCTGGGTGCGGATCATCTGGGCAATCAGGTCCGACTGCACCGGCGACCCGCCTGGGCTTTCGATATCCAGGATCACCGGCCGGCGGCGCGCGGATGCGAAGGCCTTCTCGATCACCGGCCGTATCGAGTCGGCGCTCAAAAGCCCGGCGCGGGCGGCGATTATGCCGTGCAGGACGATGACATTCAGGCGCGGACGGCGCCACGGCAGCAGGCTTGTGGTCACGAAAGGCGACTCCTGATTTCGGTCAGTCCATGCAAAGCGGTGCCATCGGCAGCGAAGTTTTCGGGGTCAAGCCAGGCCAGCAGCGCATTGCGGCACAGCGGCCATTCCTCGCTGACGATGCTGTACCAATCGGTGTCCCGCTGGCGACCCTTAATGACCGTGTGCATGCGGTGCCGGCCTTCATGGACGAAGCCAAGCCGTTCCGCGGCCCGCTTCGACGCCGCGTTCAGCGCGTCGCATTTCCACACCAGCCGCCGGTAGCCCAGGTCGTCGTCGGCCAGCTTCAGCAGCAGGTAGATGGCTTCGGTGCCGGCCCGGGTGCGCTGCATGCGCGGGCTGAACCAGATGCCGCCCAGCTCGATCGCGGCATGGCGCGGCTGGATATTGGTCAGGCACAGCCAGCCGGACGTCACACCGGTGGTTACCGGCCGCACCGCCCAGGCCATCGGGTCATGCGTGGCCGCGAGATCGTCCAGGTGGCGGGTCATGGCGTCGGCCGAGGCGAACGGGCCGTCACTCAGATACGTCCAGCTTTCGTCGGCACCCTGGGCGGCTTGCCACAGCTCCGTCGCATGCCGGCGGTGCAGTGGTTCCAGCGTGGCGTAGCGGCCGCGCAACGGAATGCGCGCGGGCAGCGGACGCGGGGTCGGATCGACCTCCTGTCCCAGCGGCGGAGGCATGGGCGGCGGAGGCATGGCAGGTTCCTTCGTTTCATGAGATAGGGTGGTTCCTGTAACGCCTTAAACAAGGCCGTTGCCACCCGGGCCAGTCGTTCGGGTGACACCTTTTGACTTGAGGGATCGCAATGTTCCGCAGAACACTACTGACCGCCGCACTGGCCGCGGCATTTGCTGGTTCGGCATCGGCCGCGACACTGCATTACACCGCCCACCTGACCGGCCGTGCCGAGGTGCCGAAGACCGAAAGCAAGGGCACCGGCACCTTCGTTGCCAGCTACGACACCAAGACGAAGCAGCTGTCCTATACGCTCACCTTCCAAAACTTGAGTGGCCCGGCTACGGCGGCGCACCTGCACGGCCCGGCGACCCGCAAGGAAAATGCCGGTGTTGTCGCGCCTCTGGGTGGCAAGAACCCGACCAGCCCGGTGTCCGGCACGCTGACGCTGACCCAGGATCAGGCGAATGCGCTGCGGTCGCACAAGTTGTATGTGAACGTGCATACGGCGGCTAACCCGGCCGGTGAGATCCGCGGCCAGGTGATGCATGCGTCCCGTAAGAAGGCCGCCTCGACCGCTGCCCCGCCAGCAGCGAGCGCCCCGGCCGACACGACGACCGCCGCTCCGGCCGCTGCCGCCCCAGCTGCGACGACCAAGCCCTGATCACGCCCCTGCCCCGGCCATTGCCTGGCCGGGGCCTTGGGAACCGCATCAATTTCGGCTAAAATCAATTACGATGCCCACTAATGGACGCTTACAGGAGGGAACTGGACAATCCGCGGCCTGTGGCAGGCCCCGGTTGCATGGGGTGCGATGCCGGCCTCCGAGCCGTTGTTGTGATGCCGGCTTTCCAGTCGGCGCCAACCCAACCGGGTTTCGCGAGACGGCGTAGCCGTCGTTACACGCAGCCTTGGGCGGATGCACAGACGCTGAGGCGGGCAAAGTGGAGCGTCGGTGCGCACCCTACGCCAGGGCGCCAAAGCTGACAGAGAACGAACGTGCGGACTCCTGAGTGCCAGGGACTCCGGAATGCCGTGGCACCGTAACGTCGTGGGCGCCGGCGCGCCATGAAGGCACCGGCCGGTGCCGGAACAATCGAACGCGATAAAGATCTTGGGGGAGAATCGTGATGGGTAACCGGCGTGCCTGGGTGGCGCTGCTGCTGTTCTGCGTCGTCCTTATCAACTACATGGACCGCGTCGCGCTGTCCGTTGCCGCGAAACCGATCGCGGCCGAGTTCGGCCTGTCGCCAGTGGCGATGGGCTACCTGTTTTCATCCTTCCTGTGGACCTACGTGATCTGCCTGATCCCGATCGGATTGATCGTCGATCGGGCCGGCACCAAACTGGTCGTCGGTGGCGGCCTGCTGCTGTGGTCCGCCGCAACCGTCTTTACCGGCATGGGATGGAATTACGCCTCAATCCTGATCGGACGGCTGATGATGGGCGCTGGCGAGGCGACCAGCTATCCGGGCGGTGGCCGGGTGATCCGCGACTGGATCCCGGAGGGAGAGCGCGGAATCGTCACGACCGTGTTCAACGGCGGCTCGGTTGCCGGCCCGGCTGTCGGCGCGGTGCTGGTTGGCTGGCTGCTCAGCCATTTCGGCTGGCGGACGGCATTCGTCAGCCTCGGCGCGCTGGGGCTGGTCTGGCTGGTGGCATGGGTGCTCTGGTTCGGTCCGCCGGAGCGTGTGTCGTGGCTGTCAGCCAGGGAACGGACGAAGATCCTGAGCGAACGCCACGGGCGCGGCCTGGCAACGGTGCACGAAGGCGCCCCGCAATCCTCGCTGCGGCACATCATGTCCCATTCGACGATGTACGGACTGATGCTGAGCCAGGCCTGCATCGTCTACAACGCCTACCTGTTCCTGACCTGGATGCCCAGCTATCTGCAGACCACACTGCATCTGACTGCGATGGGAACCGGGCTATTCACCGCGGTGCCCTATGCGTTGACGATCGTGCTGGGCACCGGGATCGCCTGGATCAGCGACCGCATGCTGCGGCCTGAATCGGTGCGCGCCGGCGGCCGGCGGTACTTCGTGGTGGCGATGATGATCCTGGGGCTGGTTGTGCTGGCGGCGCCGTCGGTGCATGGCGCGCTCCCGCTGCTGGCGGTTATGGCGCTGGTGCTGACAGCCGCCAATACCGCCAGCGCGTTCAACCTGACGATGGTCAACGACCTGGCGGAAAATCCGCGCGACGCGTCGCGGATAATGAGTCTGGTGGTGTTCGGCGGCAATATCTGCGGACTTCTGGCGCCGATCGTGACCGGCTACGTGGTCAGTGAGACCGGCGGCTTCACGTGGGCATTTCGCATTGC
>DAICYU010000402.1 GCA_027311485.1 Acetobacteraceae bacterium | reverse complement strand
GGTAGTCCCGGTACAGCGCATTGGAGAATCCCGCCCCGAACGCAGCGACCAGGCTGCCAACCAGCACCAGCGGTATGCTCGGCTTTGATGGTGATGGCGGTATGCTTGCGGGCGACACCAGCCAGTTTTGCGCCTCATTGTAGCCGGCCTGCCGGGTCGCCTCCAGGCGTGTGACAAAGCTCTCGTAAACCTTGCGGGCGCCGAGAACGGCGTTCTGATACGCACTGAGTTGCGTCGAAGCGGCGTCCAGCCAGTCATAGTCGGCGCGCATTCCCTGCAATGAAGCCTCGAGTGCCGCGACTTCCCGGTTGGCGGCATCGACGCTCATCCGCAAGTTGACCAGCCGCGTCTGAGCCTCGATCTTCAGGTGCTTTTCCAGGCTGCGCGCCTCCGCCTCCAACCGTGCGGCGTTGGCGCTGAACGGCCCCTGCACGGCGGAAATCTTGGCAGCGTCGCGGCGCATGTCGCTGATGGCCCGCATCTGGGTCAGATACTCGTCGGGCCCTGGACCAACCTCCCAGTCCAGCAGGGCGAGCGGCCCGTCCTGCGTCACCCGGTTCTCGGCGGCGGCCAGCCGGCTGGCGGCTTTCTCCTGGGCTGCCCTTGCCGCGACGATACGCTCACCCAGGACCCGCATTTGATCCTTGAGCTGAGCGGGGTCCCGCCCTCGCACGACAGCCTTGGCACGGAAGCTGGCGAGCTGAGCCTCGGCATCGACGACGTTCTGGCGCAGTTCGGCGGTATGCCGCTCCAGATATGCGCTGGCCTGCGCCGCCGCCTCGCGCCGCTCCGCGGAGCGTGTGTCGATGTAGTTTTGCGCCGTCGCCGTAGCGACCGCGGCCGCCAGCTTAGGGTCCGATGCGGTGTATTCGATCCGGACCATCATGGAACGGCCGATCGGCGCGACCTTCAGCTTGCGGCTGAGCTGCTCCACCGCAAGGCTGACCCGGCGTTCCGGGTCAGGCGGTGCGACCGGAGGCGCCGACGTATTGATGCCGAACCGTGCCAGCAGCGAATGGGCGAAGGATGGCCATGTGACGGGATTGGCAGGCTGCTTTTCGAGCCCGATCAGAATGCGGAAATCGAGGATCAGGTCGGACAGGGAGGCGTGCCGAACCGGGTCGCCGGGCCGTGGACGGTCCAGATGCAGCTGCTCCACGATCCGGCGCAAACTGGCCGGGGAGCTCATGATCTGCATTTCGCCTTCAATGTCCGGATCGCGCACGATCGCCGGTTCAGGCGTCCCGGTGGGGTTCAGCACGGAGTCCGTGCGCGACAGGTCCGGATACCGCGCCGCCGCCATGACCGTGGCTTCGGCCCGGTACTCGCGCGGCGCCAGGACCAGATAGGTGACGCCCAGCAACAGCACGAGGCTGAAGGCGAACAGAAACGCCCGCCGCTCGCGCAGCACGCTGCGCAGGGTGTGGTCGATCCCGCGGATCGGCCGCGCGTCATACAGCAAGGACTCGATCTGCAGAGCAGCGGGCTCGGGGCGTGGCGGTTCTGAAAATGTCACGTCGCGCATGCATTCACCTTGGGCAGGGCTAACGCGGGGGAGGGTGTGGACGGACCCTGCGGGGATGGACCTTCAGGGGATGAGCCCTCGGGGAACGAGCCTTCGGGGAACGAGCCCTCGGGGAACGAGCCTTCTGGGCGGCTCGCACCGTCGGTGCGGGGCAGGGGTGCCGTGGCCCGCCGAACCAGGGTGGCGGCAAAGGCCGACGGGTCGTCCGTGATATCCACCAGATCCGGCCGTAGCAGCGACCCGGCGATGCCGCGGACGCCAACCGGCGTCGTCACCACCGGGCAGCCGTAGCCCAGGGCCTCGATCGCCTTCACGCTGACCCCGGTGCCGAAGCGCAGCGGGATCGCCGCGACGCCGATCGCGTCATAGAACCGTGCGACGTCCGGCAGGTCCGGCCAGACCTCGACGTTGGCCACGCCCTTCAGCAGTGGTCCGACATTGCGGGACAGCGTGCCGGCGATGAGCATGCGAAAGTCTGGTTGCAGGGTGCGAACCCGGGGCAGGATGCGATCGCGCAGGTGGATGACGGCATCCAGGTTCATGACGCTGTCCGCGCCGATGAACCCGGCGTGGAACGGCCTGGCACCGTTGCTGCGGTGCGCGGTGTCCGCCGGTTGGATGATGCGCCACGGCACATGGCGCACGCGGCGCGTTAGTGCCGGAAACTGCACGTATCGCTGGTACTCGGCGTCGGATGCGGTGCGCACCTCATCGCTGCGGGTGAGCAGCGCCAGTTCGTGCCTGCGGGAGCGTGCGGTGTCCGTGCGACCGAGCCGGTGGCGGAGGTACATGCGGCGGTGCTGGCGGAGGATGTCGCGCCACGGCAGTGACGCGAACAGCGACTTGTAGGCGGCCGCGTAGTGTTCTGTCCTGGCCACGAAGTCGTCATGCAGGTCCAGGACAAACCTGGCCGGGCGCAACCGGCCTAGCAGGGGCTCCAGAAGCAGCATCGTGTGCGGCTTATGGAAGTAGATCTCCGCGATGCGCTGTTCCTGCACCACTGTCAGCAGCGATGCCTGGAACGCCTGGTGGCGTGCCGCCAGCAGCTTGTGGCTGGCGAAGACATTGCCGGTCAGCCAACGGTTGGCCTCACGGATGCCCATGCCGATCCGGCCGGTCGTCGTGCCGCCGAGATTCCATCCCGGCGCCAGCAGGGTGCAATCGAACGCCTCACGATAGGCGGCTATCGTCTCCGGCGTCTCAACCTCGGCCGGGTCTCGGTAGAACGACAGGCAGTGGGTCCGCCATCCCGCCGAGGCATACGCCTGTGCCACCTGGGTATAGATCTGGGACGAACCGTTCCTGTGCGGCAGGAAGATTTCGTCGGTAACGAAAAGTACCCCGGTGTCACCGGATGCCGCCGGGATCCTGCCGCGATCCGCCACGATCAACAGCGGTGACGCCCTGGGAATGGCGGTCCGCACAGGTGCGTCGGCCGGGCTGCCTGTGCCCACGGGCATTTCAGGCGGATCAGAAAGCATTTTCATGAACGAAACCGTGCGTCGCGGTCATCACAAGGATTCGCAGGTCCAGAAGCGGTGACCAGTTTTCAATGTAGAACAGGTCGTGCGCGACGCGTTGCTCGATCTGCTCCGCCGTAACGGTTGGGCCGCGCCATCCTTTGACCTGTGCCCAGCCTGTGATGCCTGGTTTGACGCGATGCCGGGCGGCGTATTGCAGGACCGTGTCGGCATACAGACGCCCCGATGCGGTTGCCAGGGGGGAGTGCGGGCGGGGGCCGATCAGCCACATGTCGCCAAGAATGACGTTAAGCAACTGTGGCAGCTCATCCAGGCTTGTCTTACGCAATATTGCGCCGAATCGAAATATGCGCGGGTCATTTTTGGTTGTCAGGGTGAGTTCTCCTGATTTTTCTGGTGCCATATGCATGGTGCGGAATTTGAAGATCTGGAATTCAGCGCCGCAGTACCCCTCACGCACCTGACGGAAGAACACCGGGCCGCGGCTGGACAGTTTGATGCCCACGGCGATGGCGACCAGGACGGGGGCGCAGAACAACGTCAGAAGCAGCGCCAGGGTCCGGTCCTGCAAGTCCTTCAGCATCCAGCGCCATCCATGTAACGGCACATCGGCGACCGGCAGGACGGGCAGTTCCCCGCCGGACCGCGCCGTGGCCTTCCAGCTGATCGGCAGCATGACGCTTTCCGGCCAGATGGAAAGCTTCACCGGCAGGCAGCGCAGTTCCGCGATCAGCGACCACAGCGCATCCTGGCTGGCTGAGGAAGCCGCCACCACGAGTTCGTCAACGCGATTTTCGCGCAGCAGTCTGGCGACATCGCTGAGCGTGCCGAGGAATGGAATGTTAGATACGATACCAGAATCGGGATCTCCGCAGGCGATGAAACCCAAGGGAACGATCCCGGCCAGCTTTACCGCCAGCGCGGCACAGGCCTTGGCCTCCTGACCTGATCCGACAACACAGATTGTATGTCCGAGGCGTCCCGACCGCATTAATGCCGCGCCTGCATGGGCGACGGCCATCCGCATGGCGATGATGAACGCCAGCGCGGTGGCGAACCAGGCAAATACCCATGTGCGGCGTGGATCACTGAGGTCCGGGCTGGCGGCCGCGAACAGTAGAACAGGACTGGCCCCGACTATCCAGCCGAGCGCGGCCTTGATGGCTGATGATGGCGCCGGATGCCCGCGGTCGGACGGGTGGCGGTCGATCGCGCGCACGACGCAGTTGAGCACAAGCGACATGACAAGCGCAGCAACACAGGCGGCGCGGGACTGCGATGGCGCGGTGCCGTTAACGGCGAGAAAGGAGAATGCTGCGGCTGCCAGGACTGCGACCGTGTCGCCCAGATAGACTGCCGTTTGGAAGTGCCAGCGCGACAGGATGGGACGTGCCACCGCTGGGTGTGCCACCGCTGGGTGTGCCACCGCTGGG
>DAICYU010000401.1 GCA_027311485.1 Acetobacteraceae bacterium | reverse complement strand
TTGTCGGACGTTCACTGTAAGCGATTGGCCGATCTTCTAAAACGCAAAGACGGTAGCAGGATGACATGGCTAGCCTGGCTGCGCCAGTCGCCTGCCAAACCAAACTCGCGTCACATGCTGGAACACATCCAGCGTCTCGATCACCACGTCGGCCGGAGTCTGCGCGTAGTGGTTGATCAGCGTGATGTATTCCGCTGGGAACTGCCGCCACTGTTCCACCAGTTGCGCCCGCACCTCCTCGACTGTGCCGAACAGGAACAGGCCGGAGTTCACCAGTGAACCCAGGTAATCGTCGTTCTCCACCTTGCGGCGCCCCATTGCCGCGTAGAAGTTCTTCCAGATGTCCAGATCGTAGTTCTGGATGCGCTGCAGGGCGTCCTCCTTCGTTTTGCCGATTTCGATCCAACGGACCACGCACTGGTTCTGCCCCAGCCCGAACGAACGGCCATGCTGCGCAGCCGACTTGCGGAATATGTCGGCCAACGGCAGCGCCGATTGCAGGTTGCAGAAATACGTCGGCACGAAGCCGTGCTTGCCGGCGAACTGGATCGTCTCCGGGCTGCCCGAACCCGACAGGAACACCGGCGGGTGCGGCCGTGTGTAGGGCGCGGGGGCGACGGACACCCGGCGAGTATGACCCTGCTCATCCACCTCGCCGGGGGCGCCAAATTTCTGCGTCACGCCGGCGCGGGCCAGTGGCCAGTCGGTCACGCCCGTCTCATACGGATAGGGAATCTGCCAGCGCTTGGTGTTGTGGTCGAAGCTCTCCTGTGTCCAGGCCTTCAGCATGATCTCGACATGGTCTTCGAAGATCTCGCGATTGAGCTTGTCATCGTTCAGGTCGTTGTCGACCTGCGTCGCAGCCGAAAAGCCGGCCCCCTGCGTGGCCGGATTGTAGATCGCCGCCGCGGGTGACTTGGTTGCCCGCATGCCGAAATGCTGGCCGAGCACATTGGTCCAGCGTGACTGGTAGCCGCGGGCCAGGCCGACGAAGCTGCGCCCCCGTGCCAGGTGGTTGATCACGGCGGTTTCCTCGGCCACCCGGATCGGATTGTGCGTGGCCATCACATAGCCCAGCACACCGACATGGATCTGCTTCGTCAGCGCCGCCCAGTACGCCTGGATCGCACCCGGCGCCGGCGCCACCTCATACCCTTCCGACCATAGATGATGCTCGATCGTGCCAACGCCCCAAATGCCCATGGCATCAGCGGCCTGCACGATCTCGGTCGCGCCGTGGATCGCCTGATGATACAGATCACGATTGCGGCCGATCGGGCGAAGCGCCGCGCGCTCCGCCTCGTCCTTCGCGGGTATGACTGGATAGATGATGGAAAGAGGCTTTAATTCAGCCATTGACGGTCTCCCCTACTTTATGGTTTTGAACACTACTAATCAGTAGACGAACGTCAAGCGTTTCAGCGCAGACGCACACAGGGACGAGAACCACACCGATGAACGACGTAGCGACCATTTTGGAAAGACCCGCCACCAGCAGCGTCGAGCATTTCGACGTGCTGATCGTCGGCGCCGGCATTTCCGGTATCGGCGGCGCCTATCACCTGACGACGCAGTGCCCGGGCACGCAGTACGTGATCCTGGAATCGCAGGACAGTTTCGGCGGGACGTGGTGGACTCACCGCTATCCGGGCATCCGCTCCGACAGCGACCTGCACACCTTTGGTTACCGCTTCAAGCCATGGACCAGTGCGCCCATCGCCACGGCCGAGGAAATCCTGTCCTACATGGGCGATGTCATCAAAGAGAACGACATCGCCCGGCATATCCGCTACCACCACAAGGTCCTGACCGCAGAGTGGTCCAGCACCGACAACCTGTGGACCCTGGAAGCCATCCGCACCGACACGAACCAAACGGTGCGCTTCACCACCAACTTCCTGTACATGTGCCAGGGTTATTACCGCCACGACCAGGGTTACACGCCCGAGTGGCCGGATATGGACAAGTTCAAGGGCCAGATCGTGCATCCGCAGACCTGGCCCGAGGATTTGGACGTAACCGGCAAGCGCGTCGTCGTCATCGGCTCCGGCGCCACCGCCGCGACACTGGTACCGGCCATTGCCGGCAAGTGCGCGCATGTGACGATGCTGCAGCGCTCCCCCACCTGGTTCAACACCGGCCGCAATGCCATCGAACTGGCCGAGGAACTGCGCAAGCTGCAGATCGATGAGATCTGGATTCACGAAATCGTCCGCCGCAAGATCCTGCACGATCAGGCCGCTTTCGTGAAACGCACCTTCGAGGAACCGGATTCGGTCAAGCAGGACCTGCTGAAGGCCGTCCGCGCCTATCTCGGAGAGGATTACGACGTCGATACGCACTTTACGCCCAGCTATCGGCCGTGGCGGCAGCGGATCGCGTTCATCCCGAACGGTGACCTGTTCCAGGGTATCCGCGATGGCAAGGCCTCGGTCGTCACCGATCAGATCGAGCGCTTTACCGAAACCGGCATCCAGCTGCGCTCGGGCGATCATCTTGATGCCGACATCATCGTCACCGCGACCGGCTTCCATCTGTCCGTGATGGGCGATATCGCGTTCACCGTTGATGGCAAGGCGCTGGCATGGTCCGACACCGTGACCTACCGCGGCATGATGTTTACCGGCGTGCCGAATCTGGTCTGGGTGTTCGGCTACTTCCGCGCCAGTTGGACCCTGCGCGCCGATCTGGTTGGCGATTTCGTTTGCCGCCTGCTGAACCACATGAAGCAGACCGGCGCCAGACGCGTCGTGCCGACGCTGCGCCCCGAGGATAAGGATATGGCCATCCTGTCCTGGATTGACACCGAGAACTTCAATCCGGGCTATGTGATGCGCGGCCTGCACCTGCTGCCGAAGCGTGGCGACAAGCGCGAATGGCAGCACACCCAGGATTACTGGGCGGAAAAGGACGAGTTCCCGAAAATCGACCTCAGCGACGCCGCCTTCCAATACGGTTAGGCGGCCACCGCCCGGTTCGGGCCGCCTGGTGCGGCCCGTCCTTGTACAGCTCGCCTCCATGCAGCCCGCCTGTGCAACCCGACCTGGCGCGTGAGATCACCGCGCACCGGGAGCGGGCAGTGGGCGCAGCCGGGGTTTAATCCGTGCAATTGTGCGTCATGGCCGGCTTTGATCCGGCCGTCCGCCCGGCGGCGGCGTGAACAATCGCTAATCCGCATGCCGCCAAACCGATCGTCGATTACTTATCGAAACGATTGATTCACGTCAATGTGTCATTGTTTGTAGACGTCAACCTGAATTGACGTTCAGGGGGCGACCAATGCGCATTCTGCTCATCCATCCCAACTATCATTCCGGCGGCGCGGAAATCGCCGGCAACTGGCCGCCCGCCTGGGCCGCCTACCTGACCGGATCGCTGAAAGCGGCCGGCTTCACTGACATCCGCTTCATCGACGCGATGACGAACAATCTGTCCGACGATGACCTGCGCGCGATCCTTGCCACGGAACAGCCGGACGTCATCGGTGCGACCGCCATCACGCCGTCGATCTACAAGGCCGAACATGTCCTGCGGATCGCCAAGGATATGCACCCGGACGCCGTGACCATCCTGGGCGGCATTCACGCCACGTTCATGTATCAGCAGGTGCTGACCGAGGCGCCGTGGATCGACGTCATCGTTCGCGGCGAAGGCGAGGAAATCCTGCTTGATCTGGTGCGGGCCATTGATGAACGGCGTTGGCCGGCGGACCGGCACCGCATCAAGGGCCTGGCCTATATCGATGATGGCCGGATCACCGCCAATGCCGCCGCCGCGACTGTCAAGAACCTGGATGCGATCACCCCGGACTGGGGTATCCTGGAGTGGAGCAAGTACAAATACATACCGATGAACGCCCGCGTCGCCATTCCAAACATGGCGCGGGGCTGCCCGTTTACCTGCTCCTTTTGCTCGCAATGGAAATTCTGGCGCGACTACCGCGTACGCGACCCGAAAAAGGTCGTTGATGAGATCGAAATACTGTTCCGGACCCATGATGTCCGCTTCTTCATTCTCGCGGATGAGGAACCTACCATCAACCGCAAGAAGTTCGTGCAGTTCTGCGAAGAACTGATTGCGCGCGGTCTGCCCGAGCATGTGCAATGGGGGATCAATACCCGCGTCACCGATATCCTGCGCGATGCGGAGCTGTTGCCGCTGTACCGGAAGGCCGGGCTCCTGCATGTGTCGCTGGGCACCGAGGCGGCGGCCCAGATGAAATTGGATCGGTTCAACAAAGAAACCAAAGTGAGCGATAATAAGCTGGCGATCCAGTTGCTGCGCGAGGCGGGCATTGTGGTCGAGGCGCAGTTCATCGTGGGATTGGAGAACGAGACCGCGGAGACGCTGGAAGAGACCTATCAAATGGCGCTCGATTGGAAGCCGGATTTGGCAAACTGGTCGATGTACACGCCGTGGCCGTTTACCCAGCTCTTTCAGGAGCT
>DAICYU010000400.1 GCA_027311485.1 Acetobacteraceae bacterium | reverse complement strand
GGTCTCGGCATGATCGCCTGGCTGCACAAGACCAGCCCCAGCCTAGCGCCTCAGTAGGGTAGATACTTCTTCGGGATCGCCGCCACCTGCTCCGGTGTCAATTTACTGAGATGCGTGGCGATAAGAGGCTCACGCATGCCCGCGAATGTCGCGACCGACAGTTGCAGATCGAGAGGCGTGCATACCGTGTCAGGCCCCTGCGTCAGATTCACCAGCCGGGCGTCCGGATCCTGCAGCAAGGCCGCGCCGCCGCTGTGTACGTGGACGCAAAACCCTTCAAGCTGAAGCGCGAATTGAAGCGCGTCGCGAACAGCCTGGTCATTGTTGGCGATCAGCACGAGATCGCGTCGTTGGGCCATCAGTAGAACTCCCGCGCTGCCTCAAGACCGCCCTTTCCGGAAAGCACGCCAAGGTTAGCGGCGGCGAATCACGCGCGACATTGATCCAGCGCAAACCGGCGATGCCGAAATAGAGTCGCGCACGATCGCCAGAGGCGGCCACGACGGCGGCGTGAATCGCACGCGCAGCGAACCCGCGCGATCGCTACGGGCGGGTTCGCTTCAGGACTAGCCGGACCTCAGGATGCGGACCTCAGGATGAAGACCATCCGCACCAGATCGGCAAGGCTGTGCGCCCCCATGCGCGCCATGACATTGGCGCGGTGCACCTCCACGGTGCGGGCGCTGATGTTCAGGTCATACGCAATCGTCTTGTTCGGCAAACCAGCGACCAGCCCGTCCAGGACCTCTCGCTCCCGCGGTGACAGGCTGTCGAGCCGGGTCCGGATCGCCGCCACCTCCTCGACGCGGCGGGCATCCGCCGCATGACGGTCAATCGCGGTCCGGATGGCTGATAATAGCGATTCGTCATTAAATGGCTTTTCGATGAAGTCGATCGCGCCGGCCTTCATCGCCTCAACCGCAAGCGGCACATCGGCATGGCCGGTCACGACGATCACCGGCAACATCACGCCCAGCAATTTCAGCTCACGCTGCAAGGCGAGCCCGTCCATGCCCGGCATGCGGACGTCGGTGACGATGCAGCCGGACTGCACCGTTGGCAGTGCCGTCAGAAACGCGTTGGCGGAGTCATACACGCGGACTGCAAACCCCGAGGTCGCCAGCAGGAAGGCAACCGCCTGCCGGACGCCCTCATCGTCGTCGATCAGGTGGACCACCGCATTACTGGCCATCAGGCATATCCTCCCGGTTCAACGCCCGGACCGTGAGACGAAAAACGGTACCGCCACCGGGATTTGGCTCTACCCAGATCCTGCCGCCATGCGCTTCGACGATGGTGCGTGAGATCGACAGGCCGACGCCCATGCCGTGCGGCTTTGTCGTGACGAACGGCTGAAACAGCTGTAGCGCGATCTCCGGCGCGATGCCGGGACCGGTGTCAATCACGCGAATTTCCGCCATGCCATCCTCGCGGTCGGTGGTCGCGACGGTCAATTCCCGCCGTTCTGTTTCCTGCATAGCCTCGATCGCATTACGAATCAGGTTCAGAACCACTTGCTGGATCTGAATCTTGTCAACCAGCACGAAGCCGGCACGCGGATCGAAGTCGAACGCCACGCGAACGCCGGTTTCCTTCACCCCGACCAGGGCCAGGGCACTGGCCTCCTCGATCAGCTTCGCCAGGCTTTCGACATGCCGCTCACTCTCGCCGCGCGCGACGAACTGGCGCAGGCGACGGATGATCTGACCCGCCCGCAAGGCCTGATCGGCCGCACGGTCGATCGCGTCGCGCAGCATAAGGTTGTTGACATCCTCGGCCACCCCCAGCAGCCGCCGGCAACCGTTCAAGTAGCTGGCCACTGCGGTCAGCGGCTGGTTCAACTCATGCGCCAGCGTCGATGCCATCTCACCCATCGCGGTGAACCGTGACATGTGGATCAGCTCCGCCTGCAGATCCTGCATGCGCCGCTGCGTCTGCTGCCGCTCGGTCAGGTCGCGAACAAAGCCGGTGAACAGGTGCCGGCCATTGAGCACCATTTCGCCAACCGCCAGTTCCATCGGAAAGGTCGATCCGTTCTTGCGCAGTCCGACCACGACGCGACCCCGCCCGATGATCCGCTTTTCGCCGGTGTCGAAGTAGCGGGCCAGATAGCGGTCATGCTGTTCGCGGTACGGGGATGGCATCAGCATGCTGACATTGCGGCCCACCGCCTCGGCCGCGGTATAGCCGAACAGCCGCTCCGCCGTTGCGCTGAACGACTGCATGGTGCCCTTGCTGTCGATCACCACCATCGCATCGGGCACGGTTTCCAGAACCGACCGCAGGTGCGCCTCCCGCTCCTGCAACGCGGTCCGGTCGCGTTTGGCGGCGGTGATATCGCGCGCCACCGTGGAACTGCCGGCCAGGGCCCCACTGGAATCCCGGAGCGGAGACACGGTCAGCGACACATCGATCACCTGCCCGTCGCTGCGGCGCAGACGGGTTTCGTAGTGCTCGATCCGCTCCCCCCGTTTCAGCCGCTCCAGCAAGCCCTCGGTTTCATGCTCGTGCCCCGGGGGCAGCAGCATCGCCATCGGCTGGCCGATCATGTCGCTTGCGCTGTAGCCGAAAATGGTTTCGGCGCCGTGATTCCAGTCGGTGATCGTGCCTTCGAGCGACTCGCCGATGATCGCATCGTCCGAGGACGCGACGATCGCGGCAAGGCGGCTGTTGATCTGCTCCACCGTGGTATGCCTGCCGGCATCGATCAGAATGCCCGCTACCGCAGCCTGGCAGCCGCCTTCGTGCACCGCTCGGCCGCGCACGCGAAGCGGACGTTCATCTGCGTGGGAGCGGACATCAAGATCGAGCGATGCTCCGGTCGCCAGACTGTCGTGCAGCATGCGATCGGCACCGGCCCTGTCGGCCGGATGCAACAGGTCGAGAAACTGGTCATAGCTTATGACATGGTCGGACGCCCGGCCCAGCATCAGCGCGCTCTGCGCCGATACCTCAACCACACCGGCGCGGGGGAGCCACCGCCACAATCCCACTTCCGCCGCGGCCAACGCGCCGTGGAAGGCGCATGCGTTCGGCTCGGGCTCGGGACTCGGCAACTCGGCACACATAGGAGCCTTCCAAAAGGTCGTCAGGACCGTCGATCTTAGCCGTTGGGTATGATGCTCGCTATCGAAAGGATACCAGGCTTGACCTGAGTCAATGCTGCTGCCGGCCGCCAGGCGCATGAAAATAGACCGAAACGGATGGAGGTTGCCATGGGTCTGCGGGACCTGGTTGTCTTGCTCGATGGGTCGGCGCGCGATGAGGCCAAGCTGAAGCTGGCCGTGGCGCTGGCGCGACGGCACGATGCCCACCTGACCGGGCTGTGCCCGCTGGAACTGCTGTTCCCGGCTGACATGTCCTTCGCCCTGGGCGGTTATCCTGATCTTTGGGCGATGCCCGAATTCGCCCGCCAGATCGAAGGGCAGGCCCGTGCAAAGGCCGGGATCATCGAGGCCAACTTCCGTGAAATTCTGCGGCGCGAGGGTATCCCCGGCGACTGGGAGTTCGAGCCCGGCGCGCTGATCGCCACCGTGGCCGCGCGTGCGCAGACAACCGACCTGATGGTGATCGGCCAGGCGAACCCCGACGTCACGCCGCCGGCCGTCGCGCGCAACCTGATCGAAGACTTACTGATGACGGCCGGCCGCCCGTTGCTGCTGGTACCGTTCGCCGGGCAGTTCGAGCAGATCGGGAAGAACGTCCTGGTCGGTTGGACCCACACGCGGGAATCGGCCCGCGCCGTGCACGACGCGTTACCGATCATTGAGCCTCAGGCGCAGGTCACGGTGCTGACGGTCGAAACGGCCGGCCATACCTCCGACGCGGCCAGCGTGCCGACGGCCGATATCGCCGAGCATCTGTCGCGGCACGGGGTGCGGGCTTCGGCGGCGCGGACGGTGGTATCAGATGGGCTGTCGCCGGCCGACGCGCTGCTGGACTACGCCTCCGACTGCGGGGCCGACCTGCTTGTGGTGGGTGGATACGGGCATTCCAGAACGCGGCAGATGATCCTGGGCGGGGTCACGCGTGACATCCTGCGGCATATGACGATTCCGGTCCTGATGTCGCACTGACGACAGCACGCCGTAATGGCCGCCGGAACCGGCATCCGGCGGCCTGCCTGAAGGGCGTCCGGTATCGCGTTTGCAAGGACGACTGTGGAAGGGCGGCGATGGCAAGCCGCCGGTGCGCCGTGTCCGGCTTGTACACCGAACCAGGCTGTCGAAGCGTCCCTACCAGACCGTGACGGCTGGGGCGTATACGTCGCTGCGGCCGGACGTCGGCCGCTAACCGACCTGATAGAAGCCCAAATCCTCCGGCGGCTCCGCCAGGTCCTCATCGATCGACGACACTTCGGCCAGACGGGGTCCCCGACGGCACAGGCGGGACAGTTCCTCGACCGCGGCAGCATCGCCGGCGACCAGTGCCTCGACACGCCCATCGGCGCAAT
>DAICYU010000003.1 GCA_027311485.1 Acetobacteraceae bacterium | reverse complement strand
ACACCGTTTTGAACCCAGTACGGCATATACTTCAACCCGCTATCTCCCAGGCGGTTCACGCCGTATTGCCGCGGCCAGCAAAACCACTCGGATACGTAACTAACGTGTCCGCACAGAAGATTGAAGTACAATCTATAATCCGGTCGGAACTTTGAGGCGGTCGAAGCATCCGGTTGGTGCCAGGGCCGGCAGTTGCGGACAGCCCCACATTCCACTGGCCCGACCAAAGCGCGATCGTAACGGACCTGATGGCCCGACGGAACCGATCGCAGGCTTGAACAACGAATTCGAACGCGAGCGCCGGACGCTGAACAGCAACACAGCGTCAATCGCATTCCAGGACAGCACGTCAGTGCATGACCGCCGCCGCCTGAATTCAGGCTTTAGATCATGATCGGGTCAGCTTGACGCGATCATGATCTAGAAGTCTTTGTTTGATCGCATGATTTACGCCTTCTGGCTTTCAGCCGTAGGCAATCATGCCCTCGACGCTATCGTTGGGACGTATGCCACATCATGGAATCGGACGAAGAACGGCCCAGCGTCACCTCGGGGCGCGAAACGTCCGCGAGTAGCGACCAGATCCGATCAGGCTGCATCGGAATGTCCGGGTCATTAAGCAGGCGATCCAGTTCATCCAACTTCCGGGCGTATTCCAGATCCGACATCATCACCTCTCACAACATACGGCTCCGCGAACTCACGCCTGAAAAATGGCGTGGCCGCGGCCGGAAAATGCATATGAGGAGGCGGCTCCGCTTATGCCGTTCAAACCGACGACATCACCGCCGGTGCCAGCGCCGGAACACCCGCCGCGGGATGGCCCGGATTGCGGAAGCGGATTTCGCCTTCCGCGGCGGCGTCGGGCTCACCCAGGTCAAACAATTCCAGGCGAGAGGCGAAACTGACAGCGACAACCGGGCGGGCTTCGGGGTTGGTCATGAACTGACGCGCCTCCCCCTCCAGCTCCAGCCGCTCCCGCAGGCCGCGCCACTCGGTCCGGTCTGTATCCTCGACGAACATAGCGAGAATGCCGGGACGATCGCCCGTCAGGCGGGATGGCGCCAGCGCGGCAAGACGGCGGCGGATTGCAATGGCAACCTCGTTCTCCTGGCCGGCACGCGCGGCCATGACGAAGATCCCGTTGCCTGCGGTCGTGACCGAAAGATGAGCCTCTGGCCCGAATTCCCGCCGGAGCGATGAGATCAGGCCCATATCCTCGGCCTGCGCGCCCGCAAGCAACAGCGGGTCCAGCCGCAGCACGATGGCCTCGTCATAATCCTGGCGCGTCTTGGCCTCCAGCATCGCGCGGATGCGCTGATGCAGCACGGCCAGAGTCTCATTGTCGGTCGCCGGGTCATGCAATGCCCCGCGCAAGCCAAGCGGCAGCGTCATTTTCAGCAGGTAACGGCCCGGATGCGCGGCGAGCCATATCTGTAGGTCCGGGTCAACCCTGTCTGCCAGCCGGAACCACGCACCACGGTGCACACCGCGGCCTTCCTCGGCATTGAAGACGTCACAGGCAACCTCGGCCTCGATATTGTCGCGCCGCAACAGCAGGTCATACGGTGTCTGCGCGTCCAGCCCGGTAAACGAAACCTCAAATCCCCTGGACCGCTGCAGCATTGCCGTACGCACCAGATGGAACACGGGGATCAGCGTGTTCGATCCGCTCAGACACTCATGCAGCAACTGGATCAGGCGGTCGCGACCGGAGGGCGACAACGTATCGGCGGTGTCGGCGATGTCTTCCGCGATCCGGCCAAGCAGACGCTCGGTCGGCGATGCCGCGACGGTCGGCTGACGCAGTAGCCGAGCCACCGCCATTTCGACGGCGTAGCGCTGGCGATTGGCCTGCCCCGCACGGGGACCGCTGGCGCATAGCGCACGAATTTCGCTCAGCCGCGTCTGCCAGCAGCGCGCACCGATCAGGCCGACAAACCCTTCAAGCCGTGAGGATGACATGGCGATTTCGTGCAAAGTTTAGTGACCTATAGAGGCGCACGCGTCGCCGGGCGTCAAGCACCCTCTTCCATGGGACAGACCTGATCTGATGCGGACGGATGCTGTAAGAACCGACCGGCGAGTGCAAATCAGTTGCGGGGCAGCTGCAGGACGGTCGGCGCGTCCGGATTTTGCGCACGATGCCGCAGCAGGTGATCCGCCAGCACGCAGGCGAGCATCGCCTCCCCCACCGGAACCGCACGGATGCCAACGCATGGGTCGTGACGGCCCTTCGTCATCACCTCGATGTCCTGGCCGTCGCGGTTCACCGACCGGCGTGGCGAGAGGATGGAACTGGTCGGCTTGACGGCGAACCGCGCGACGATTGGCTGACCGGTCGAGATTCCCCCCAGGATCCCGCCGGCATGGTTTGATGCAAAAACGACGTCACGGCCGCTCATGCGCATTTCATCGGCGTTTTCTTCCCCGGTCAGGGCG
Organism: Acetobacteraceae bacterium; assembly: GCA_027311485.1. GTDB lineage: Bacteria > Pseudomonadota > Alphaproteobacteria > Acetobacterales > Acetobacteraceae > Rhodopila. The sequence goes on along the minus strand of DAICYU010000003.1, from coordinate 26,491 downwards.
GCGGCGGCAAAACCCTCACCTATTTCCACGCCCTTGACCGCATTGATCGACATCAGCGCGCCGGCCAGGTCGGCGTCCAGCTTGCCATAGATCGGCGCGCCCAGCCCAGGCGGCACACCCTCGGCCACAACCTCGATCACCGCGCCGGCCGAGGAGCCGGCCTTGCGGACCGCCGCGAGGTACGATTCCCAGAGGTCCGCCGTCACCGGATCCGGACAGAAGAACGGATTTGCATTCACATGGTCCCAGTCCCAGCGCGCCCGGTCGATGCGGTGCGGCCCGATCTGGATCAGCGCTCCGCGGATGCGGATGGCCTCCCCCAGGACCCGTCTCGCAACCGCCCCCGCGGCGACCCGCATTGCCGTCTCGCGGGCCGAGGACCGGCCGCCGCCGCGATAGTCGCGGATGCCATACTTGGCATCATAGGTCAGATCGGCATGGCCGGGACGATATTGCGTCGCAATGTCCGCGTAGTCGCGCGACCGCTGATCCTGATTTTCGATCACCAGGCTGATCGGCGTCCCGGTCGTCAGCCCCTCGAACACGCCGGACAGGATGCGAACCTGATCCGGCTCCTGCCGCTGCGTGGTGAACTTCGACTGCCCCGGACGGCGGCGATCCAGCCACGGCTGAATATCGGCCTCCGACAGTTGCAGTAACGGCGGGCATCCATCGACCACGCCGCCGATCGCCGGTCCATGGCTTTCGCCCCAGGTGGTGACACGGAACAGGTGACCGAAGCTGTTATGCGACATGTTGTGCCGATCAGGCTTCGGAAATCGAAATATCCGGCGCGTCCGGATGCTTCATGCCGACGATATGATAGCCGCAATCGACGTGATGCACCTCACCGGTGACACCCACCGAGAGATCCGACAGGAAATACACGCCGGCGCCGCCGACATCCTCGATGGTTGCGTTACGCCGCATTGGCGAATTCAGTTGGTTCCAGCGCAGGATGTACTGAAAATCGCCGATGCCGCCATAGGCCGCCAGTGTCTTGATCGGACCGGCACTGATCGCATTGCACCGGATGCCGGCGACGCCAAGATCGGCGGCCAGGTATCGCACCGACGCCTCCAGCGCCGCCTTCGCGACGCCCATGACATTGTAGTGCGGCACCCAGCGTTCCGCGCCCAGGTAACTCAGGGTCAGCAGGCTGCCACCCGGCTTCATCATCGGCACTGCGCGCTGGCATACCGCGGTAAACGAGTAGGCGGAGATGTCCAATGCCTGCAGGAAGGCGTCACGGGGCGTATCGAGGTAGCGGCCGCGCAGGAACTGCTTGTCGGCATAGCCGATGGCATGGACGAGAAAATCAAGCCCGTCCCAGTGTTCCCGCAGCGCGGCGAAGGCGCTGTCGATGCTGGCGTCGTCGGCCACATCGCAGGGAAACAACAGCTCCGACCCGGCTTGTGCCGCCAACGGACGCACACGCCGGCCCAATGCCTCACCCTGATAGGTAAAAGCCAGTTCAGCGCCTTGGGCAGCGCAGGCGGCGGCAATGCCCCACGCGAGCGAGCGGTCGTTCGCGACCCCCATGATCAGGCCGCGCTTGCCGCGCATCAGGTTGCCTTGGACCGGTGGTTGTGCCGGGGGAGTATCGGCCATAACGAGTCCCTTGTTTACCGCGCCCAGTCATCAGAAGCGCGTCGCGCGTCCTGACATAAGGCAGCGCGATCGGGCAAGTGCCTGGACACGAATTCTATGGGTTGGCGCGCAGCGTACAACCGAATGCGCGCTACTCCGCGGCCTCCACCACACGCGTGCGGAGCCGCGACCCCGGCCCACCACGCACCGTTCGGCGTATCCGCGGGACGACCGCCTTCGGCTTGGCGCCCGGGGTGGGGTCCTGTCCGGTCAGACCTTCGATCACCGAGCAATACTGTGCCAGGTAATCCTTCATCTGCAGCCGCTCCTCGGCGTAAGCGCGGGCATTCGACCGCAGGACGCGCGTCAGGTCCCGATTGTCCAGAAGGTCCAGGATCGTGCGCGCCAGCTTCTTCGGCTCCAGACACGGGGTCAGCAGCCCGTTGGAGCCGTGGGTGATGAATTCGCGCACCGGCTCGGTGTCGCTGCCGATCACCGGACACCCGATGGCCAACGATTCCCGCAGCGACCAGGATGCTACGAACGGATAGGTCAGGTAGACATGCGCGTCCGACCGCCGCAGCGCCGCAAGGTATGTCCCGTAATTCACCCGGCCCGGAAACACAACGCGGTCCGGGTCGATATCGGCACCGACCTCCTTCAGCATGACCTCGCGCCAAGTGCCGCCCTGCTGCGGCGCGGAACCGTAGCTGACGCCGTCCCCGCCGATCATCACCACTTTCACGTCCTTGCGTGCCCGCATCAACGGCGGCAGCGCGCGCATCATCACATGAAAGCCGCGATACGGCTCCAGGTCCCGCGACACATACGTGACCAGCTTGTCGGTCGGCCGGATCGTCATGTCGCCGATCTTCAGGGTCTTGCGCCGCACAGTCGGATCGGGACTGCACAACTCCAGATCGACACCTTCCCAGATCACGTCGATCAGCGGCCGCGCCCAGGCCGGATAGGTGGACAGTTGCCACGCCGTCGGGGTCTGGCCGGTGCCGCCGAGATTGAGCGCGATGTGATTCAGCGCGTTCTTGGCCCGGATGCGCGGAAAGTCCAACGGGTCCGCCGGAAACTCCGGATCGAAGCCGACATCGGCTTTGTCGTGCTGATAGTAGAACTCCATGTAGCCAAGCATCGGCGTATCCGGCCACAGATCCCGAAGGTTGAGCATTTCGCCCCAGCCGTGGTGGCCGATGATGATGTCCGGGTTGAAGCCGAGATGGCGAAGTCCGAAGCCCGCCTTGAACACGGCTTCGGCACGCCGGGCACCATTGTCCAGCTCACGCGCGGCGATATGGGTGGACTCGACGTTCTGCGGCGGACGCAGATACGGCACCTTGCGCACGCCCGGCAGCTCATTGGCATTCGGTTCGGTGATGAACAGGACTTCGTGCCGGTCGTCCGTTACCAGATGGCGCACGATGTGCAGGAACTGGCCGGGAAAGTTCTGGTGAACAAACAGGAACTTCAATCTTCTGAACCTTGTCTGGCCGCCGCCTTGGCTGCGGACACCCCGCTGCGCAACGGCGCTTCCTACACAGGAAAGCGCCGTTACGGCAGGCTTATGCCCTGCCGCGCGGCCTGGTCGCCGGCCTGGCGGTCGGGATCTTCAATCCGGTATCGCGCGGGCTTTCCTTTCCCGCACCGGTCTTCTCCGCAACCGGGGTCAGCACGATCTGAAAAGCTTCCAGCGCCGCAAGGCTTTCGGCCTCACAGGCTTCGCCGCTGGCAACCGGCCCAGTCGCGCTGCCGTCGACGAAGGTGGCCGAGTAGCTGCACGTATAGGCTTTCGCAGCAGCCCCCTTAAGGCGGACCTTCAGGCCCAGCAGCGGCAGCGCCATACCCCGGCTGCCACAGAACTTGCCGCCTTCAACCCAGGGCGACAGCCAGTTGCGGCCCAGGACGGCCTGATATTCGATATCCTCGGGGGCGATGCTGCCGGCCGGCGCGATGCCGAACCCTTCCACCCATTGGCGGCTGCCCTTGACACCGAGCCAGTCGCCCAACATGCAGCCGACATCGCCCATGCGCTGAATATGAGCCATCACCTCGGGCGTTGCCGCCGGCTCCGCAGTGGGTTGGACATCCGCAACGGTCGCCACCGGCGGCGCCGAGGCATTGGCTTCTCCGCTCAGACGCAGCACCTGAAGGCGCGGCGCCGCATCCATGCCCTTGTGCTGATAGATCGTGACCAGGACCTGCGCGCTGCCGTCGGTGACCCGCACCAGGGCAGCAGTCCCGTTCAGCCAGCCATCTTCCCGAAAGGTAGTGACACTGACCGCTTCCGGCCGGCCGGCAATGCCGGGGGCGGGTGTAATGCGAACGCCCGGCAGTCCGGTCGCGGCATCCGCCGGCGCGCTGCCGGGCGTTTGGAATACACAGAACAAGCCAGTTTCAAGTGTCATCAAGTGGGCGGATACCTGCAGTTCCGCAACCCGGTTACCCGCCTCAGCCGATGAAGCGGCGGGTGGTTCCGAGGTTGCTGCAATTCGCTCCGCGCCAGCAGCATCAGGCATTCGACTTACTCGCTGTTTTGTTGTTCACACAAGGTTCATATAATCAATGGCGTTTAAACACAGATGTTAAACTGCCGCACCGAACGCACACCCTATCAATCGGACTTCAGGCTTCGATACATAAGCGGGACAGCCTCAAAGTGAACCATCAATGCCCCGCTGCATGAAGCGCTGCAACCAGCGCATTATTAATAGCACCGGCCGGCAGCCCAAGTGGTAGCAGAAATCCACGTCCGGTGCGTGTAATTCGCTCTGCCGGGGCGCCGATATCGAATGCGACAGCGGATAATCCAGCCTGCCAGAGATCGCCCAGGCCCAGGCACCACGTTTCAGGGCAGACCGACGGAATGAAGCCGAGCCGCGCATTCTGTTCAACGATCAGCCGAACCGCATCGGACGGTTTGAAGCTTCCAGTAATGAAGATGCGGCCGGTCTCCAACATCCGCGCGTCGTCGATCGTGTGACCAACAATGACAAAGCCCAGGTCGAGGTTCCGCCGCTCCGCATCGCGCGCGCAGGCCAGCAGCACATCGTATCCCTTGTGCACGCCGATGGCGCCGACGATACAGACCAATGGCCGAGATTCGTCCCTGACGCCACCATGGCGCCGGACGGGATGCGCGCTTGCCGCGTTCGTGGCTGCTGCGGCGATAGAATCGTCGGTGTGGGGAACTGTGCGGGTCGAAACGTCCGGGAAGTGCCTGCGGAGTCGCGCGCCGGTATCGTCGGATGGCACGAGAATGGTCTGCGCCGCGTTCAGGAAGTCTGAGGAACGCTCGCGTAACGCAGTGACCGGGATAGGCTCCGCCAAGAAATGACCGTGGTCGGCCACGCAGGCTTCGCAGTCGGGCAGGTCGGGTTCCCCGCAATAACGACCGTGCCCGCCGACCAGGACCACACGCGGACAGAACCAGGCGTAATCATGAACATGCACGTCATAGGGAATGCCCAGACGGCTCAACAGTTCATAGACCGACGGGTGGTACCCCAGCAGATGATGCACCTCCTGCCGCGCGGGACGGGCGGCGCGGAGGAGTCGCAACAGCGCCGGCAGTTCGCCGGGCATGGCGAAGACAAGGTTGGGCAGATCATCATTGACGCCATCGCGCACGGCTATGGCCGGGGTGCCATCGGCTGCCGTCGCTGGCCGCAGGATAATTGGGCGCCGGCCGGCGGCTGCATGCGCCTTCGCGCTGGCAATCAGCCGCTGTTCCACCCCGCCGCCGTCGTCATGCGTCACCAGGATAACCGAGGAACGCCAGACCCGCCCGCGCTGTCGCCAGACCGTCGCGTCGATCCGCCGCCGAGCCTCCGTCAGCGGGTCGCGGGCCAGAAACCCGTCGATCAAGGTTTGATATCCGGGGTGAAGCCGCTCGATGATCCGTGTGTTGCGCGCCCGCAGGTGCGGTCCGGCGCTGCCGAAGCTACGGCCGCTGAGGTGGCCGACGAACAGGCCGGTCAGTGCCACGTTCCGCCACCCCAGCCGCCGGGCCCGCAGGCAGAAATCATTCTCCTCACCGTATCCCTGGGCAAACAGGTCGGCACGGAACAGGCCAGTGACGTTCAGGCAATCGCGCCGCAGATACAGGCAGAAGCCGACACCCACCGGGATATCGACTGTCGCATCGCCGTTGGCACGCCATGCCAGCCGGTCCAGCCGGTTGGTTTCGGCCTGGTCCGGCACGCTGTTACTGCCCGCCGGGCCAGGATAACTCAGGATGCTGGCATCGTTCGACAGCGGTGTGACCGTGCCGACGTCCGGGCTGGCATAAGCGGCGGCACGCAGCCGGTCCAGCCAACCGGGCGGCACCAGCGTATCGCTGTTCAGCAGCAGGACGTCACGGCCGCGGGCGGCCAGGATGCCGGCGTTGGCGCTGGCCGGAAAGCCGCGCGCGACCGGGTGGCGAATCAGGCTGATTGCGCGCCGCCGTACCAGGTCGTCCAGCGTCGCGATCACGGCCGGATCGCGCGATCCGTCGTCAACCACCAGCACGACATCCGCATCGCCAACGGTCGCGAGCACACTGTCCAGGCAGGAAGCGACAACGTCGCCTCCGTCATGCACCGGAATGACGACTGTCACGCCGCGCCGGCGGCGATCCAAGCCGACCGGTGCATCCGGCCTTTGCGCATCCGCCAGAAGCACCGCCGCCGCGGCCGGTTCAACCGCGCCACGCCGCAGTGCCGGCCCTGCCCTGTAAAGCCCGCCAATATGCAGCGCCGCCGCAACATGGGCCTGCGCCTCGGCGGCAGGATCGAGTGGACTGCCCGGCAGGTCGATCCCGTTCAGGCCGCGCAGGTGAAACGGTGCGACGCCCGTCCGCAGCCAGTCCGCCGGAACGCGGACGCCGCGCGGGCGCGCCAATGGCCCGGTGTCCGGCACGCTGATCGCCGCATCATCGGCCTGCCAGGTCCGCAAGACCCTGCCGACGGAATCAGTCAGTATCAGCGTCGGATCGGTGTCGGGGTCGCCCGGGTGCCAGGCCCAGCCGCTGATCGCGCCATCCACAGACTCGACACACCCGGCCAGGGCACGAATGGCATCGATGCGAATCGGGCTTCCCAGCAAGGGGGGGCCAGCGGCAAAAACCTCGATACGGGTCGCCGAGGCCCAGCCGGGCGGCAACCGCTTGCCGCGCAGGGGCTTCCCGTCCAGGAGCACGTGGATGGCGCCTGGAGTGCCCTGGTGAATCGCCAGCGTTCCGTCACTGGCAAGCCCGCACCACCCGCCATGACCGGATGGCACGGCGATCCGGTCCGCCAGCGCCGTGGTTTCCGGGGCGAGTGCGTGCCGCGACAAGGCGCACGCCAACGCCGATGCCGCATCGACCGGCCCGACCAGGCTTAGCCGCGCGGCCGCAAGACCCGCCCAGGCCTGACGGACGCCGTACTTTTCAGCAACGGTGGCGAACAAGGCTTCGGCCCGCGCGGGGTCCGAGGCCAGACAGGCACTGGCCAGCGCCAGTGCGGCATTCGGATCTTGCGGTACCAGACGATTGGCCCGGTCCAGCCAGCGCAGCGCTGTGGCGTGATCCTGGGATGCCAGTGCCTGCCGACCGCGGGCGAGAGCGGCGCGGGCGAGGGCAATCGCCTCGTCCTCGGCACCGCTACGGCCCAGCGGCATCAGCCATTGCCTGCGTGGGCTGGCCTTCCCTGTGGCTGAGTCGTGCTTGGAGCCGGCGGCTGCGGCAGCGCTGCAAGGTCAGCCTTGGCCTCCTGCAGGCCCTGGGCAATGGCCTTTTCGGTCCATCGCCGTGCTTCCTCGATGTTCTGCTCACCGGCCAGACTGCGTGCGAGGTAGCGGCCGAGCATCATCTGCGCGTAGGGGTGACCGCGTTCAGCGGCCTTGCGGAACCATTGCTGCGCCAGGGGACGATCCCAGGGTATATCGTGGCCGCCGCCATACATCGCGCCGACGGCAAACATCGCGCCCACATGGCCGCGGTTGGCGGCCTTCTCGAACAACACCAGCGCGGCGGCATGATCCTTTGTGCCACCCCGGCCTGACAGCAACATGTCGGCCAGCATGACCTCGGCTTCGATCATACCGACATCGGCGGCCTTCTTGATCCACAGCCGGCCTTCCTCGGGGTTGGCTGCAACGCCCCGGCCTTCGACGAGCATCCGGCCGTACCAATATTGTGCGTTGACCACGCCATCAGCCGCCCGACGCAGCCATTCGGCCGCCTTGCGCTCATCACGCTCAACGCCGACACCCTCCGCGAGGCAGACACCGAAGTTGAATGCGGCGATCAGGTCGCCTGACTCCGCGGCCTGTTCAAACCATTCGCGGGTGCGGACCATGTCGCTTTCGCTGCCACGCCCGCTTAACAGCAGGTTGCCCAGGTCGACATGCGCCGCGGCATCGCCCGCCTCGGCGGCAATACGGAACAGCCTTGCCGCCTCGTCCTGATCACGCGGCACGCCGGCGCCGGTCAGGTACAGCATTCCCAATGCGCGGGCCGCCCCACGATGCCCGGCCTCAACCGCCCGGCGGAACCACATCGCTGCTTCGGCATAATTCGGCGGCAGATCACCGCCCTTGGCGTAGATATCGCCGACCAGGGCGGCGGATTCCGGGTCGCCCGCCAGCGCCGCGCGGCGCAGCCAGGATTCACCTTCCAGCGTGTTGATGTCCACGCCGTTGCCATACATCAGCGCGTATCCCCAGCGCGCCTGCCCCGATCGATGGCCTTTCATCGCCGCCTGTCGATAGCAGGCCGCCGCTGCGGCCCGATCCTGCGGCACGCCGATGCCGCGTTCATGGACCATGCCGTACAGAAACAGCGCCGTTGCCAGTCCCTTGTCGGCTGCCTGACTCAGGTGCTTCAGCAGTTCCACCTGCGTGTCCGGGTTGGATGTGTCCCGGGCCAGCACCAGCGCCCAGCCAAGCTGCCCCTGCGGACAACCGCCTTCCGCCGATTTCTGGTACCAGCGGTCGCCTTCTTCCCGGTTGCGCAGGTCGTCGGGGCCGGAGGTCAGAATGTAGGCCAGCACCGCCTGTCCGTCAGCCGACCCGGCATCGGCGGCAAGACGGGCCCATTTCAACGCCGTCGGGAAGTCCGGCTCGCCGCCGACCGGGTTATCGAACAGATTTGGCGCCGGGCCGGCCTCGGCATCCGATCGCCCCGGTGAGATACCGTGCAGGCACAGCGTGGCAAGCAGCGCCTGCGCCTCGACAAACCCCTTGGTTGCCGCGCGCTCAACCCACCGCACACCGTCCGCGCGGCTCGGCGGGACGCCGGCGCCTTCCATGTAACAGCGCCCGACGCGGAACTCGGCTTCGGGAATACCGGCGCGGGCCGCGCGGGAAAACTGGGCAAATGCACCCTTGTTGTCCCCCTGTTCCTGCAGCCGCAAACCCCGCCGCAGCGCGGCTTGCGGCGACAGGCCCGCCGCCACCTTGTCGAAAAGCGCCATATGTGTTCCGTCCGGTGCGGTTGGCGAGCCCTAGGGCTCGCGCATACCCTCTTTGGCAACAGGCACGACCTTGCCCAGCATGTAGCGTAGCACAGTCTGCTTGCCGACCTTGATGTCCGCCTTCACCGGCATGCCGGGGATCAGGTGGAAGTTATCGGGCACGCCGTGAAGGGCGATCTTGTCCAACGTGATCCGCGACCGGTACCAGAAGTCGGATGCACCGCCGTGGGCCTGGATGGGCATCGCACCCGATGGGTTCCGTTCCTCATCCTGGGCCGAGAAGCTGGCCGGGCTGATCGTCCGCACCACGCCATGCGCCAGGCCGTACTGGGTATAGGGAAAGGTGTCGAACTTGATGTCCACGGGATCGCCGACATGGACATAGCCGTCTTCGCTGCCGGCAATGTTCGCTTCAATCTCCAGCGGCGCATCGGTCGGCACGATGGTGATGAACTGCTGTCCCGCCTGCAACACCGACCCGACCGAGGCCTTGCCAACCGTTAGTACCGTGCCGTCCCGTTCGGCGCGCAATTCCACCAACTGGCGGCGCAGCTGTGCCTTGCTCAACGCCTGCCGCGCATCGGACAGCTTGTTCAGCGCGTCCGTCAGCTTGTCAGCCACGTCAGCATGCCAGTTCTGAATATATTCGTTACGCTCAGCGATCAGAGCCGCCAGGTCGCGTTGGGCGCCCGTCGCGGTTTCACGCGCACTTTGCAGATTGCGCTGCATCTCGGCCCGCGTGTCCATGGCGGACAGCGTATTGAGCTTGGAACCGACATTCATCTGTTCCAATTCCTTACGCATCTGCTCCAGCGACTTGGCGTAGCTGAGGCGATCCGCATACCCGGCTTCGTCCGAACGGGCCCTGGCGATCGCGGCCGACAGGCTGTCGGCCTTTTGCTGGTAGTTTTCCAGTTTGGCGTTGTACTCGGCCTGTCGCTTCAGGAACGTTGAGACCTGCAGCATCATGTCCGGGTCGGTGCCGGTGTAGGTGAACGGCCGGTTGTTCAACTCGGCCTGCATCCGGGTGACCTGCGCCTGGTATGACGATACCTGCGCCAGCGCCGCCCCCATGTCCGAAGCGGCAAACGTGGGATCAAGATGCGCGAGCACCTGGCCGGCATGTACCACATCGCCTTCATGGACGTCGATCGACCGGACGATCGCCTCCTCCAGCGGCTGGATGACGATCGTCGGTGATTTTGCGACGACAAGGCCCGCGGCGGTCACCACGCGGTCGACCTTGATGATGCCCGTCAGGGCAAACATCACCACCACCATGCTGCCGATCGTCATCGTCAGGTTGCGTGCCACACGTGGCATCGGCATGTTGATGATGGCCGCGGACGGCGCCTGGTATTCCAGAATGGCAGGGAGGGTTGGGTCCAGCCGTTCCTCCCTGGCGAGACTAATTGCCTTGGAGGAGGGCCGGGGCAGGAGCTGCATGACCTGAACCTTCGCTGAACATGTGACGGTTTTGTTGATCCCAGAGGGTGCGATAGATGGCGCACCGTTCCAGCAATTCGGCATGCGGGCCGATATCCATCAGCTTGCCGCGTTCCAGAACCAGGATCTGGTCGCAATTGACCAGGGACGAGAGACGGTGGGAGACGATGAACATCGTTCGCCCACGGGCGATCCGCAGCAGGTTGGCATTCACCAGCGCCTCCGACTCCGGATCCAGCGCGCTGGTCGCCTCATCCAGGATCAGGATGCGCGGATCGGTAATCAGGGCGCGGGCGATCGCAAGACGCTGGCGCTGGCCACCCGACAGATTGGGCGAGCCTTCTTCAATATACGTCTCGTAGCCGTTCGGCATACGCTCGATGAATTCCTCGGCGCCGGCCAGCCGGGCCGCGCGGATTGCATCGTCCAGCGTCAGGCCCGGACGGCCTGCCAGGATATTCTCCCGGATCGTGCCGCGGAACAGAAAGTTCTCCTGCAACACGACACCGAAGCTGGAGCGCAGATGCCGGAGGTTGATTTCCCGCAGGTCGGCGCCGTCGATCTTCAGGAACCCGGAGTATTCGCGGCTGATGCCCTGCAGCAGCCGGGTGATGGTGGACTTGCCCGAGCCGGACCGTCCGACCAGGCCCAGCATGGTGCCGGCGGGCACCGAGAAGCTGATCCGGTCGAGCGCCGGCAGCTTGGTGCCCGGGTAGGTGAAGGTGAGGTCCTGGAATGCCACGGCACCGGCAAACTTCGGCCGCAGGCCGGTGGCTGCCGCATCCTCCAACGGACGGTTCAGCACCTCGGCTGCCTGCGCCATGGAACCGCCAACCTCTTCCCACTCCTCGATCAGCCGAGCCAAGCCAACCAGCGGTGCGCTGACGCGCTGGGACAGCATCATGAAGGCGAACAGGCTGCCGACCTGATAGCCGGTGTCGTCCGACAGCGCGAGGTAAGCGCCAAGCAGAATGACGCCCATCCACATGAAGCGCTCGATCGGGGTGACGAGGGTCTGCGGCCAGTTGGAAATCTTGCCCATGACAAGCCGCCACTTGCCCACTTCGGCCACCCGCTCATCCCACAGCGCCTTGCGCTGCGGCTCCAGAGCCAGCGACTTGACCGTCTTGATCCCGAAGATGGTTTCGCCCAGGGCCGCGTTCTTCAGCGTCTCGGCGGTAATGACCTTGGCAAAAGCGGTGCGGATCGGCCGCAGGTACGCCAGGATGATCAGCATGATCGACGTGCCGCAGACCATCACCACCCAGGCCAGCGTGGCATTCAGCCAGAACAGGAAGGGCAGCAGGACCGCCAGCGTCAGCATGTCCAGGATCGTCATCATCAGCTTGCCGGTGATGAACTGACGCACCTGGTTGATCTGCGCGACACGGTACATCGTTTCGCCGGCCGGATGGCGCTCGAAGTAGTCAAGCGGCAGGCGGATCAGACGATTGAAGACATGCAGGTTAAGCTTGGTATCGGTGCGCACGCCGACGACCAGGATGATCAGACGTCGCGCGAAACCCAGCAGGGTTTCATACCCGACCATCACGGCCAGCAACACTGAAAGCAAGGTCAATGTCGAATAGCTGTGGTGGGTCAGCACCCGATCCACGACCTGCATCACCATCAGGGGCGGGAAGATCGTCAGCAGGCTGATGGTAAAGGAGGCGATCAGCAGGTCACGAAGATGCTTGCCTTCCTTCAGTACAATGCTCGTCAGCCAGCGCAGCGTGAACGGCGGGTCCGCCTCGGCCATCGACCGTTCCGCCCGCAGCAGCACCGCATCGCCGCCCCAGACCTCCGTCAGCCGCATCTCGTCCACGGCGACCGGGGGTTCGGCCTCGGGCGCCCGCGGGTCGCGGATGAACACGACCTTGCTTTCGATATTAGACCCGGTCAGCAGCCCGGCGGAACCGTCATTGAACAGCAGAACGACCGGTCCGGCACCCGTGACGTTAAACAAATGTCGCCATTTCAGACGCAACGCCCGCGACCACATGCCGGCATTCTGTGCCCACTGCGACAGAGCCGCGGCCGTCGGCTGGGTTTCATCCGGGCCCGGACGGAATTCGATCGGATCGAGTTCCAGCCCGTAGTAACGGGACGCCATCATCATCGCCAGCAGGCGCGGATGAATCGGCCCGCGGTCAGCGCCGGAACCAGGTGTGGACATGCCCGCGCCGGCATTTCCGCCCCCACCACCAGCCTGCGCCATCGTTGCGGGCGCGCGGTTATTCCCGAAGGGACCGGGCGTATGTCCGTCAGATATATCCACGAGCGAACCCTTTTAGCGGCGTATCAGACAACGACAAACATCGGCATTCGCCGCTTGCCGCCGTTCCCTGGCCAGATTGATAACACGCACGCGCAACTGTCGCACCCATCAATAATGCGTTCGGTCAGGCGCGCTTATTGGCTGCAACCTCCGGCGATAACCACGCTTTAGCTGCGAGGCATCTCATCACAATCGCGAGTATGCCGAACAATGCCAGCAAAACCAATGGAAATCTTAATTTCGAGATCAGATCAGCATCGATGTCGAACCCATCTCGTCAGGCGAACAGGCCTTTGTGACCTTGTGTTCGCCACAAACACGCCTATCCGGAGTGTTCAGCAGTCGTCAACAACACACTTCCCCTCTATCCTGTCGGCTGCTGGGAAGGAGACCTGACAGGAATGGAGATCAGACACGCCACCGACGCCGACGTACCGGACATTCAGGCGATCTATGCCCACCATGTGCTGCACGGCACCGGCACGTTCGAGGAGGACCCTCCCTCAGTCGAGGAGATGTTCCTCCGGTTCCACAAGGTGGTGGATCACGGCTTCGTCTGGCTGGTCGCCGCCGATGCCACCGGCGTGCTCGGCTACGGCTACTACGCCCCGTTCCGGGAGCGCTCGGCCTACCGCTTCACGGTTGAAGACAGCATCTATGTCCGCGACGACGTGCGCGGGCAGGGTGTCGGCAAGGCCCTGGTCACCCGGCTGATCGAACTGGCAACGGCACAGGGGCTGCGGCAGATGATCGCAGTGATCGGCGATTCCGACAACGTCGGCTCAATCGGTGTGCACGCCAGCATGGGCTTTCACATGGTGGGCACGATGAAATCGGTCGGCATCAAGTTCGGCCGGTGGATCGACGTCGTGACCATGCAGCGTCCGCTCGGCCGGGGCGACAGCAATCTCGCTGCCTGACGATCACGCCGTCCAGGGCTCGCGGATGCGCGGGCAACTGGCGGCAATGGCGGCATATGGCTTCGTTTCCGGGCTGCCGCTGTCCCTGTCCGGGTTCACCTTCCGCCTGTGGCTGTCGGATAGCGGCGCGGGACTGGCCGTTGTCGGGCTGACCGCATGGATCGGGCTCGCCTACTCACTGAAGTTCCTGTGGGCACCGGCGCTCGACCGTATGCCGCCGGTCCCGTTCCTGCACCGCTTCGGGCGCCGGCGAGGCTGGCTGCTGCTGGTGCAACCGCTGCTCGCCGTCGCGGTCGCCCTGCTGGCCGCATCCAACCCTGGCATTGCCCCGGCGGCATCCTTCGCCGCTGCCGCCAGCGTGGCGATCCTATCCGCAACCCAGGATATCGCGATCGATGCCTGGCGTATCGAGGTCTTTCCCGAACGTCGGCAGGGCCTGGCACTGGCGTTTTACGTCTGGGGCTATCGTGTCGCCCTGCTGGTTGCCACCACCGGTGTCATCGCCGCCGCCGCACGGCTTGGCTGGCATACGGCGCTGGCCGGTGCGGCGGCGTTGATCGCCGTGGGCATACCGGTGACACTGGCGGCGGCAAACCCCGGCGGCGCCGGCACGCCGGGCGGCGGCTTGCGACACGCCGTCCTGGACCCCGTCCGGTCCTTCCTACGCCGCCCATCGGCGCTGCTGATCCTTGGCTTCGTCGCCCTGTTCAAGCTTGGCGAGGCGATGGCCGGTATCATGACCGCGCCCTTCTATCGCCACCTGGGCTTCGACAAGGCGGCGATCGCCGCCACCGGCCCCTTCTCATTGGGCGGTACGCTGGCCGGTATCACGCTGGGCGGCTGGCTGGTGGCGCGGATCGGCGTTGGGCGGGCCCTGTTGTTGACCGGCTGGGCACAGACCCTGGCCATGGCGATGTACGTGCTGCTGTCGGTGTCGGCCGGCAGCCATGCCGTGCTCTACGCGACCGTGACCACCGAGGCGTTTGCGCAGGGACTCGCGGATGCCGCGTTCCTGACATTCCTGTCCGGGCTGTGCGACCGCGCCTTCGCCGCGACCCAGTATGCCTTGCTGTCGTCCGTGCCGCAGTTGGCAATCCACACGCTGGGCGGTGCATCGGGCGTGATGGCCGCGTCGCTGGGATGGACGCTGTTCTACACGGTCTGCATGGGCGGCGCCCTGCCCGGGATGGCGCTGATGGTGATCCTGCTGCGGCGGAACGCCACCCGGGCCGCCTGATCGGCCTTAGAGCATGATCGCCTGAGGCTGAAAGCCGGAAGGCGTGAATCATCCGATCAAACAATGACTTCTGGACCATGATCGGGTCAACCTGACCCGATCATGGTCTAGGACGCCGCGACCGCCATCCGCACGTCCTGCCTGCGGCCGATGCGCAGCAGCAGGAACAGAATAACCGCCAGGTTCGCAAGGTTGAAGATCACCCCGGTGCCAAACGCCGGCCGATAGGACAGGAAGGTGTCGAACAACCGGCCGGCGAACCAGCTGCCGAAGGCCATGCCCGACATGGCGGTCAGCAGGACGGTGGGAATCCGCCACGACGCCTCCCGCGACGGATACAGATCGCGGATCGCGACGGAATAGGCCGGGATGATGCCGCTGAACCCCAGCCCGTAGGCTGCGGCAATGCTGAACAGGCCGGCCTCATTCGTGGTGGACATGAACGCGGCGATGGCGATCATTTGGCAGAAAGACCCTGCCATGACCGTGGGCAGCCCGCCGAAGCGGTCGGCGAACGCGCCCCAGAACTGGCGGGAGACGAAGGCGCACCCCAGCATCACCGAGAGCATCGCGGCCCCTTGCGCCGGCGGTATGCCGACGTCGCCACAGAACGCAACCAGATGCGAGGCGGGCAGCGCCATCGGCACACAGCACAGGAAGCTGGCCGCGCAGATCAGGACCATCGTCATGTTCGGCGACAGTCCCGCCATCCGATTTTCGCCGAACCGACCGGACTGGCCAGGGGCCAGTTTCAGCGTCTCCGGCGCGGGCCGCAGTAGCGTCATCAGCGGCAGGATCGCCAGAACCAGGGCGCCATAGCCCAGCATCACCGTCTGCCAGCCGACGTGGTGGATGGCAATTTCCAGGATCGATGGCCAGACCATGCCCGCGATGTACTGGCCCGAAGAAATCAGCGCCAAGGCAGTGCCGCGCCGGCGATCGAACCAGCGCGACACATAGACCATCAGCGGCGCGTAGATCGCACCATTCCCCAGGAACCCGATCAGCAACCCATGACCGACATACAACGCCCAGACCGTGCCCAGGCTGGACACACCCAGGCCGGCGGCCATCATCAGGATGCCCATCGCCACCGTGCGGCGGATGCCGATCCGGTCCGCCAACCAGCCCATCGGCACGCCGCCAAGGCCGTTGCCGATCCACACCAGTGCGCTCGCCAGCGAAACCACCGACCGGTCGGTGTGCAACGCCGCCTGAATCTCGCGCAATCCGACCACTGCGGCCAACGGCGAACCGAAGGAAATCGACAGGATCGCGAGTGTCAGGAAGGCAGCACGCCAGGAGTGCGCTGACTCGATGCTGCCGACGGCGGTTCGCTGCATAACGACTCCCTCTCCCCGTCGGCGCTTAAAGGCCGCGCGATCGGTTGCTTGCGCCATTCGTATAACTATAACGCCATACTGAGGAACAGCCGGCGCGATCAACTGCCTTCTGGCAAATCCCCTTCGGCCCCCGGCGACTGGAGACGAACATGACAGAACCCACCGGCCCGCTGAAAGGCCTGCGCGTATTCGACCTGACCCGCGTTCTGGCGGGCCCCACCTGCGCCCAGATGCTGGCCGACCTCGGCGCGGATGTGATCAAGATCGAGCGTCCGGGCGCCGGCGACGACACCCGCGGCTTCGCCCCGCCGGTCATGCCGGGCACCAACGAAAGCGCCTACTTCGTCGGGGTGAACCGCAACAAGCGCTCGGTCACGCTGGATATCGGCCAGAAGGAAGGGCAGGAGATCGCGCTGCAGCTGATCGCGCAGTGCGATATCCTGGTTGAGAACTTCAAGGTCGGCGCCCTGGCGAAATACGGCCTGGGGTATGAGCAGCTGCACGCCCGCTTCCCCCGGCTGATCTACTGCTCGATCACCGGCTTCGGGCAGACCGGCCCGTATGCGCCGCGGCCCGGCTACGACAGCCTGATCCAGGCCATGGGCGGCGTCATGAGCCTGACCGGCGAGCCGGATGGTCTGCCGCAAAAGGTCGGCGTGCCGGTGGCGGACCTGTTCGCGGGCCTGTACGGCTGCATCGGCATCCTGGCGGCACTACGCCATCGCGACCTGACCGGGCAGGGCCAGCAGATCGACATCGGCATGCTGGACACGCATGTCGCCTGGCTTGCCAACCAGGGCATGAACTATCTCGCCACCGGGGAAAACCCGCCCCGGTTGGGCAACCAGCATCCGAACATCGTACCCTACCAGGTGTTCCCGACAGCCGACGGCCACATCGTCCTGTCCGTCGGCAACGATCCCACCTTCAAGCGCTTCTGTGAGGGGTTCAAGCTGACGCACCTGCTGGAAGACCCGCGGTTCGCCACCAACGCCGCCCGCGTCGGCAACCGCCAGTTGGTCACCGACACGCTGACGCCGGTGATGCAGCAGCACCCCACCAGCTGGTGGATCGAGCAGCTTGAAACGCTGAAGATCGGCTGCGGCCCGATCAACAAGCTGGCCGACGTGTTCGCCGACCCGCACGTGGTCGCCCGCAACATGGTGCTGGAGATGCCGCACAGCTCCGGCCAGAGCGTGAAGGTGATCGCGAACCCGGTGAAGTTGTCGGAAACCCCGGCCGACTACCGGATCGCCCCACCGCTGCTGGGCGAGCACACGGACGGCGTGCTGACCGAACGGCTGGGGCTGGACGCCGCCGCAATCGCTGACCTGCGCGCGAAGAACGTCATCTGATGCAGGACCCACGCTGATGCAGGGGCCCGAGGAACGGTCGATCCCCTACATGCTGGGCGGCCGGTTCTATCGGCTCGCCTTCCGGCACTGGGGCAATCGCAAGGCGCCCGCGGTGCTGTGCGTACACGGGCTGACCCGCAACGGGCACGACTTCGATCCTCTCGCCGAGGCGTTGTCCGGCTCGTTCCGGGTCATCTGCCCCGACCTTCCCGGCCGCGGCGAGTCGGACCGCCTTGCCGATCCGATGCTGTACCAGGCGCAGCACTACGTCACCGCCCTAACCCATCTGCTGGCCTGGGTCGGGCGGGAGGTTGCCTGGGTCGGCACCTCCCTCGGCGGCATCTGCGGCATGATCGTCGCCGCCGCCGACGGCGCGCCGGTCAACCGGCTGATCCTGAACGACATCGGCCCGTTCATGCCGGCCGACGCCTTGCGCCGCATCCGCGACTACATGGTGGCGTCGGGCGACTCGCCGATCATGTCCCGCTTCCCGGACCTTGAGTCGGTGGAGCGGCACCTGCGGCTGGTTCATGCCCCGTTCGGCCCGCTGTCCGACGCGCAATGGGCATGGCTGGCGCGGATTTCCGCCCGCGCACTGCCGGACGGGCGCTTCACCATGCATTACGATCCGCGGATCAGCGAACCGCTGCGCGGGCATGAGCCGGCGGATGTGGACCAGTGGGCGTTATGGGACCGCATCCGTGTGCCGCGCATGGTCATCCGCGGCGAAACCAGCGAGGTCCTGCTGCCGGAGACGCTGGCCCGCATGGAAGCCTCCGGCGCGCTGGCCTACACCGTGCCGGTGACTGGGCACGCGCCGGCGCTGCTCGATCCGCTGCAGATCGAGGCCATCCGCACCTTCCTGAGCCGCTGAACCATGCGGCCCCTGCCCGAACAGGCGGTGCATCTGCCCTTCGGGTCCGGTCCCTATCGCATGGCGATGGACCTGGTCACCGTGCCGGAACCGGCGTGGTTTGAGATCGATCACCTTTACCCGGCCGAGCTGGCCGAAAAACGCCTGCTGCTGGAAAGCCGCCGGGGCGATGTCTTCGCCGTCGTCCCCGGGTCTGAGGACGCCCGTGCCGAAACCCTGGCGACCATCGCCACCGCGCTGACAACGCATCACCCGGATTGGTTCACCCGCGGTGGGCGCATCCTGCGCAACCATCTGACGGGTGAAGACTGGGACATGGATACGCCGGCACTCGATCCGCTGGAGTTCGCCGGGCGGCTGGTGCAGGAGGATCTGTGCCTGGTCCAGGGCACAGCCGACGGCCCAGTGCTGGCCGCGGCGACGCTGTGCTTCCCCAGCCGCTGGCGCCTTTCGGACAAGATCGGCAAACCCCTTGCCGCTGTGCATGCGCCGGTGCCGCTCTACGCCGACCGGCTGGCTCGCCCGGTGGATCGGTTCATGGGCCATATCAAGCCCGGGCATATCGCCGCGCGCCTGAACTGGTCCGTGCTCGACGACCCCGCACTGTTCCAGCCTGATGGCAAATGGAAGCGGCAGGCGCGGCCCGATATCACCGCCGAGAATGTTGGCACGCGCATTTTTCTGCGGGTGGAACGGCAAACCCTCCGCCGCCTGCCGGCATCCGATGCCGTGCTGTTCGGGATCCGCGTGCATGTCTACCCGCTGCACCGGATCGCCCGACATGCGCCGGCACTGGCCGCCGCCGTGCGGGCGCTGCCACCCGAAATCCAGCATTACAAAAGCCTATTGCCGTTCCGCGACGCCCTGCTCGCCTGGCTGGATGTCCGTTCGGCCTCATCCGCCTCACGTTAACGATTTCTTAAGGCCCGCGCGTCTAGCCTGCCACTGGTTCAACCAGACGGGTGCAGCATGAGCATCGCCAGCATCGGGCTTTCATTGGCAACATCCTACTTGCAGAAACCCACTCCGCACGCCCCGGCACAGGCTGGCGCAGTCGGGCACGGCAAGGCGGTCGGCGGCCACCGCGGCGGTGAGCTGCCAAAGACCGGCACGCCCCCGGCGTCCGGCACCGGCGGCGCCTTCGCCGACCTGCTGCAAGCCTTCACCTGACTCCGCCCGGCACTGCTTCGGCTGCCGGCACCATGTCACCGGCGTCGGCCATGCCCCCGGATTGCTTCGGCGCCACGGAAACGCCGCCGCCCGGCATGTTCGAAACGCTGCTGACCGCACTGCACGCCAGCGCGTACGATGCCACCGGACCGGTCGATCAACGGAGGCTGGTGGTGCCCATCCACGGCAGCGGCGCGGTGGTCGGCGGCCTGTGGGCATCCACCCTGCTGACATGGCTGAACATCGAGATGCTGTACGTCCCCGAGACCATGCGCCGGACCGGCGCTGGATCGGCGCTGATCCGCGTGGCGGAGGCCGAGGCACTGGCCCGTGGCTGCCGCCATGCCATTGTCGATACGTTCAACCCACGCGCCGCGCTGTTCTATGAGGCCCTGGGTTTCATCCGCTTCGGCGAACTGGACGATTTTCCACCCGGTCATCGCCGCATCTATTTCCGCAAGCGGCTGGCGCCCGCAGTCTGAGGTCCGCTGCACCGAACCGGACGGCAACCTATTACCGCTCGGTCGCCGTTATCCGCGCCAGACGCCGAGCGGTGCGGAGCAGAAGCTGCTGATCCTCCGGCTGACATTCGCGGTAGAGGCGGACCAGCGCCAGCTCATCGCCCTGCTGTACCTCCATCGCCGCACGCTTGTCGTGGCCATGTAGAAGGTATTCGACGGTGACGCCGAGCATTTCGGCAATGCGGGTCAGGTTGCCGGTAATCTGCCCTGCCCGTCCGGTTTCCCATTGCGCCACGGCGCTGCGGGAGACACCGATCTGATTGGCAAGGTCGTCCTGGGTGATGCCGCGGTCTCGGCGCACAGCGCGGATGCGGGCGCCTATGGCTAGGTGATCCGTCATAAATGTTAGTCTAACGCCGATTTACTAACATATCCAGAAAATTGCGTTCTGAATTTGCATCAGAAATGGGAATATGGGCCTAATGTTGTGGGCGCCCTCCTGTCGTCTTCGCTTTATAGCGCATCTCTCCCGGAATCCCTCTGTAAGCACTTTACAGGAAGCGACTTGCACGGATGCAGCCCGGCGGTCGAGGCTCTGGCCATGATGGCTAACGTCCATAAAAGGGAAATATTCCTTTTCACTTCGTTATTATGATTGACACAGATCGTCGCTTTCTCTAACTAACGTGTGTTCACTTAATGTTCCTGCGGAGACGATCATGCCCCGGAGAATTGCCTGGACAGAAGGCCAGGACACACAAATCCGCCGTCTGCGCACCGAAGGCGCATCCTGGGACACCATCGCCCAGCAACTCGGCCTCGCCCGCTGGACCATCATCGAACGCGCCCGGCTTCTGGGGGTCGAGCGCGCCCCCGCAAACGCTGCGACGGCGCTGGATGACGCGACGCGTCCGCCCCTGCCGGCCGGCCATCCCGACACGTGGGACGCACTCAACCGCGGCACCAGCCTGCATGGCGCCCCGTTCCTGACCCCGGCCGCCATTCGCTGAGCCGCCGCCAACCCACGCCCCGAAAGGCTTCAGCCATGAACAGCACCCGTGCGGCCAAGCCCGCGTTATCGAAACCCGTCGCCCGTCCGTTGATGATCAACGGCTATGAGGTCGATGCCGATTACGTTGTCTACCGGTTGGAGGAGGCGGGTGCGACGCTGCTGGCGCTGCCCGGCAGCGGATGGTCAACCCGGTTGCGCACCTCGTCCCTTGAAATCGTCCGCACCGCTTTGGAGGCCTACGGCTGGACCGAGGCCCGCATCCGCCCGCCCGTGCCGTCAGCCGAGAAAATCACCCGCATGGATGAGGCGATGGCTTGGATTCCGCTGATCCCACTGGACAAATACGTGCTGCGCCGGATCGTCGGCGCGCGCAGCCTGGTGCATCCGATCACCGACCGGCACCTGTTCCCGTGGCGACGGCTGGGCAAGGCGCTGGGCGCGGACCACAAGGCGATCCAACGCTGGCACGCACAGGGGATCGCGATGATCGTGGCGGTCCTGAAGGGTGCGGGGTAGCCGCGTCGGATGGCGCCGCGGGACAAAATGGGGCGCGCGACGTGGTCGTCGTCCGTCAGGTGAAGCGGACGCTTGTGGTTGCTGGCACAGGCAGCAATCAATCCGGCCTCCCGACTGTTCTGCGGAGAGGCCGGAATTCTTGTTCATTACAGTGACAACCTTATGGGTTGTCCGCCCAATCAGCTCGGCTGCTTGTGGATCGGGTCCACCCAGTAAACCGCTTCCGGCTTCTCCACCGGGGCGATATCCAGGTTCACCACCACCGCCTCGTTGTCGCTGCGCACCAGGACGCATTCCAGCGTCTCATCGGTGCTCGCGTTGATTTCCTGGTGCGGCACGAACGGCGGCACGAAGATGAAATCACCCGCCTCGGCCTCGGCGACGAACTCCAGCTGCTCGCCCCAGCGCATCCGCGCCTTGCCCTTCACGATATAAATCACGCTCTCCAACTCACCGTGATGGTGCGCGCCGGTCTTGGCATTCGGGTGGATATGCACCGTCCCGGCCCAGATCTTCTGTGCCCCCACGCGCGCCGCATTGATCGCCGCCGCCCGGTTCATCCCCGGAGTCTGCGCCGTGTTGGTATCCAGCTGATTGCCCTTGATCACCCGCACGCCGTTGAACTTCCACTCCGGCGCATGGTCATGATCATGGCTATGATCATGGTGATGATGGTCGTGGCTCATGTGTTCCGCCCTTTCAGCCTGCTACGAAGCGTTCCAGCCAGTGAATGGTGTAGTCGCCCCTCTGGAACGCGGCATCGTCGACGATCCGCCGATGCAGCGGAATCGTCGTCTGGATCCCCACCACCGCGAACTCATCCAGCGCTCGGCGCATCCGGTTGATCGCCTCTGTCCGCGTCGGCGCGTGCACGATCAGCTTGGCCACCAGGCTGTCGTAATACGGCGGAACGAAATACCCCGCGTACAGCGCCGAATCGACCCGCACGCCCAGCCCGCCCGGTGCGTGGAATGCCGTCACCCGCCCGGGAGTCGGCACGAAGGTATGCGGGTCCTCGGCAGTGATCCGCGCCTCGATCGCATGACCGTTGAACTGGACGTCGCGCTGCTCGTAGCCAAGCCGAGCGCCCGCGGCCAGCCGGATTTGTTCGCGCACCAGGTCGATGCCGCACAGCATTTCCGTCACCGGATGCTCGACCTGCAAGCGCGTGTTCATCTCGATGAACGCGAACTGCCCGTCCTGGTAAAGGAACTCCAGCGTGCCGGCGTTGCGGTAACCCAGCTTCCGCAGCGCAGCGGTCGCCACCTCCCCCAACTGGTCACGCTGTTCGGCCGATATGGCCGGCGAGCCTGCTTCCTCCAGCAATTTCTGATGCCGCCGCTGCAGGCTGCAATCGCGTTCGCCGAAATGCACGACGCTGCCATGGTTGTCGGCCATGATCTGCAGCTCGATGTGCCGCGGCTTGTCGAGATATTTCTCGATGTAGACCGCATCATTGCCGAATGCGGCACGCGATTCAGTGCGTGCCAGCCGGAACGCGTCTTCCAGCTCCTCGGGACCCTTGGCCACCTTCATGCCACGACCGCCACCGCCGGCCGCGGCCTTGATCAGGACCGGATAGCCGATCCGGGACGCCACCGTCCGCGCCGTGTCCAGATCCGGCACCCCGCCGTCGGACCCCGGAACCAGCGGCACCCCCACCGCTGCCATCGCCGTTTTCGCCGCGATCTTGTCGCCCATCATGCTGATGTGGTCGGCGGACGGCCCGATGAAGGTCAGCCCGTGCGCATCCACCATCTCGGCGAAATTGGCATTCTCGGACAGGAAGCCGTAGCCGGGATGGATCGCATCCGCGCCGGTGATCGCCGCCGCCGACAGGATCGACGGGATGTTCAGGTAGCTGTCCTTGGCCGCCGGCGGCCCGATGCAGACGCTTTCATCGGCCAGCCGCACGTGCATCGCCTCGGCATCCGCTGTCGAGTGCACGGCGACCGTCGCGATCCCAAGCTCCCGGCACGCACGCTGGATGCGCAGGGCGATCTCGCCGCGGTTGGCGATCAGGATTTTCTGGAACAACGGATCATTCCAATACCATCAGTACTTCGCCGTACTCCACCGGCACGCCGCTCTGCACCAGAATGGCCGTCACGGTACCCGCCTTGGGCGCCTTGATCTGATTGAAGGTCTTCATCGCCTCGATCAGCAGCAGCGTCTGGCCGGCAGTGACTTGCTGGCCGACGGACACGAACGCCGGCGCGCTGGGCTCGGGGGAGAGATAGGCAACGCCCACCATCGGACTGGTGACCGCGCCGGGATGTGTCGACAGATCCGCCGCCGGCTGATGCGTTGACGGAGCAACCAGGGCCGCCGGCGCCGCCACCGGCGCGACCGCCACCGCGGCTACGCCGCCGCGCACCACGCGGATGCGGCTATCCTTCTCGGCAATCTCAACTTCGGTCAGGCCGGTTTCCGCCAGAACCGCGGCGAGCGCGCGGATCATATCGGGGTCAAAGGGGATGCGGGTCAACGTGGATTCTCCTGCCACCTTGGCGGCGCGCGTAGCATAGCGGGCCGCCAAGGTCCAATTCGGGCATGGCTACCGCGACATTGCCGCCGGCCAACGGGCGCACCATACTGAGTCGCATGAACGGTTCTATTACTCTGACCCTGAACGGCGAAAGCCGGGTGTTCGAAGGCCCCGCCGGCGGCCCGCTTTCCATCGCCGCGCTGCTGACGATCCTGGAGCTTGATACCAAAAAGGTCGCGGTAGAACGGAATGAGGAGATCGTCCCGCGCTCCCGCTATGCCGAAACCTGGCTGAACAGCGGCGACGCGCTGGAGATCGTGCATTTTATCGGTGGAGGTTGAGCATGGACGGATCGGTCATGGCGGACGACACCTGGACGGTGGCGGGCCGGACGTTTCGCTCCCGGCTGATTGTTGGCACGGGTCGTTACAAGGACCTGGAGGAAACCGGCCGAGCGATTGAGGCGAGCGGGGCGGAGATTGTGACGGTCGCCGTGCGGCGGGTCAATTTGTCCGACCCGAAGGCGCCGATGCTGCAGGATTATGTCGACCCGAAGAAATACACTTACCTGCCCAACACCGCAGGTTGTTTCACCGCCAACGAAGCCGTCCGCACGCTGCGCCTGGCGCGAGAAGCCGGCGGCTGGAACCTGGTGAAACTGGAAGTGCTGGGTCCGCCGCCGCTGCTGTATCCCGACATGCAGGGCACGTTTGAAGCCGCGGCGGCCCTGATCAAGGACGGGTTTGAGGTAATGGTGTACTGCGCCGACGACCCGCTGGCGGCGAAGCGGCTGCAGGACATGGGCTGCGTGGCGATCATGCCGCTGGGCGCGCCGATCGGCTCGGGCCTGGGGCTGCAGAACCCGGCGATGTTGACGATGATGATGGAGCAGGTGACCGTGCCGTTCCTGGTCGATGCCGGTGTCGGCACCGCCTCTGATGCGGCGATCGCCATGGAGCTTGGCTGCGACGCGGTCCTGCTGAACTCGGCGATCGCCCATGCCAAGGACCCGATCCGCATGGCCAAGGCGATGAAGTTGGCGATCGAGGCCGGGCGACTGGCCCATCTGGCCGGGCGTATGCCGCGCCGCATGGGCGCCGACCCGTCGAGCCCGCTGACGGGCCTGATTCGGTAGTCAGGTTATCGGCGCCCGGCATCCGGGCGCCGATCCGGCATTTACAGGTAGTATTCCGCCAGCGGCGCGAAGCCGTTGAACTTTGTGCTGGCATATGTCGTGACATACGCCCCGGTGGACAGCAGCTCCACCCGGTCCCCGGACCGTAGCGCCAACGGCAGGCGGTAATTCGCCTTCTCATAGAGAATATCGGCACCGTCACAGGTCGGGCCGGCGATCGCCACCGGACCCATCGGGCTGCCATCGTGTGGCGTGGTGATCCGGTACTTGATCGATTCGCCTTCCGTCTCGGCCAGGCCGCCGAAGCGGCCGATATCCAGGTACACCCAGCGCACCGGATCGTTACGGTCACGCCGGCTTACCAGCACCACCTCAGCCGATATCAGGCCCGCGTCGCCGACGATGAAGCGGCCGGGCTCGATCAGCATCTCCGGCAGGTTGTTGCCGAAATGCTCGGTCATCGCGGTCATGATCGCGTTGCCGAACCGATCGATCTCCGGCACGTCATCGCGGTAGCGGGTTGGGAAGCCGCCGCCCAGGTTCATCATGCGCAGGTTCACCCCAGCCTCGGTCAGGTCGGTGAACAGCATGCCGACCTTGGCAATCGCCACCTCATACGCCCGGGTCGTGGTCTGCTGGCTGCCGACGTGGAACGATAGGCCATACGGGTCCAGGCCGAGGTCGCCGGCCATCAGCATCAGCTCCCGCGCGCTTTCGATCGTGGTGCCGAACTTGCGCGACAGCGGCCAGTCGGCGCCTTCATTTTCCACCAGGATGCGGCAGTAGACGCGCGCGCCAGGGGCATTGGCCGCGAGCTTCTCCAGCTCCTCCCGCGAGTCGAACGCGAACATC
Source organism: Acetobacteraceae bacterium (assembly GCA_027311485.1). Taxonomy (GTDB): domain Bacteria; phylum Pseudomonadota; class Alphaproteobacteria; order Acetobacterales; family Acetobacteraceae; genus Rhodopila. Next base: position 366 of record DAICYU010000003.1, on the reverse strand, counting down.
GTCACACCGGCGGCATGCGCTCGGCGGATCGCCGACACCTTCTTGATGGTGTTGCCGAAGCTGATCTGGCCCGGCGCCGCGCCTGCGTCGAGGCAGGCGGTCACTTCCTCGATGCTCGCGGCATCGAAGTAGCTGGACAGATTGACCAACCGCTCCAGCACCTGCGGCGCCGGGTTGGCCTTCACGGCATAGTAGATGCGCGCCAGCGGCAGCGCCTGCTTCAGCGCGCGGAAGTTTTCTTCAACGCGGTCCACGTCCAGCACAAGGCACGGCGTCTCCGGCTGTTGCTGCGCAAGGAATCGGGCGATTTTCGGTGTCATCGCGCCGGGCCTCCTAAGTTGGACGCTCACCTTTCAAGGCGATGAG
>DAICYU010000039.1:14324-14644 GCA_027311485.1 Acetobacteraceae bacterium | reverse complement strand
CGGGTGGGGGAACCGCGATGACGCAGCAAGCCGGCCGCATGATGAATCTCGGGGCCTTCGTGCACGAAACCGGCCAGCACGTCGCCGCCTGGCGTCATCCCGATGCTCATGCCGAATCGGGCACCGTTTTCGCCCATGCCGTCGATTTCGCCCGCACCGCCGAACGCGGCAAGTTCGACCTGCTGTTCCTGGCCGACAGCGCCGCCGTCAGCGTGTTCGGCAGCCCGGAGTCGCGTGGCCGCATGGGCAAGGTGGTGAAGTTTGAACCCATCACTGTCCTGTCCGCCCTCGCTGCCGTCACGACCCGGCTTGGTTTGGTC
>DAICYU010000039.1:0-14314 GCA_027311485.1 Acetobacteraceae bacterium | reverse complement strand
CACCTACAATGAACCCTATACCTTGGCTCGGCAGTTCGCCTCTCTGGACCAGATCAGCGGTGGCCGCGCCGGGTGGAACCTCGTGACGTCCAACAACGAGGCGGAGGCGTTCAACCACGGCCGCGACCAGCACTACGCCCACGCCGACCGGTATGAGCGCGCGGCCGAGTTCGCCGAGGTTGTCACTGGCCTGTGGGACAGCTGGGACGACGACGCCTTCATCCGCGACAAGGACTCCGGCATCTACTACGACCCCGGCAAGATGCACGTGCTGAACCACCGCGGAAAGCACTTCGCCGTCCGCGGTCCGTTGAACGTCGCACGCTCCCCGCAGGGGCGGCCGGTGCTGGTGCAGGCCGGCGCCTCCGACACTGGCCGCGCCCTGGCGGCGCGCATGGCGGAACTGGTGTTCACCGCGCAAACCACGTTCGAGCAGGCAAAGGCGTTCTACAGCGACGTCATCGAGCAGCTGCCGCGTTATGGCCGAGCGCGTGATGCGGTGAAGATTCTTCCTGGCCTGTATCCCGTTGTGGGCCGCACTGAGGTGGAGGCGAGGGAAAAGTTTGATTTCCTGCAATCGCTGATCCACCCCAGCGTCGGCATTGCCGTGCTGGAGCATACGATCGGCGTGCCGAACCTGAGCCAGTACCCGCTGGACGGCCCGGTGCCGGAGATGGGCGATACCAACGGCCCGCTATCCCGGCAGCGCCTGCTGCTGGAGGCGGCGCGCCGGGACAAACTGACGCTGTGGGAGCTGTGCCTGCTGAACGCCGGACCGCGCGGACACCTGCTGACCGTCGGCACGCCCGGCCAGATTGCCGACGTCATGGAACACTGGTTCCTGAACGGCGCGGCGGACGGGTTCAACGTCATGCCCGCCTGGTTGCCGGGATCGTTGAACGATTTCGTCGACATGGTCATCCCGGAGTTGCAACGCCGGGGATTGTTCCGCACCGAGTACCTGGGAACGACGTTGCGCGAAAACCTTGGCCTGCCGAAGCCGCCGTCACGTTGGACCTCTGTGTCGATGGTGGCGCAATGACCGCCCGTCGGTGCCGACCCCTGGACTGAACGATGTCAGCATCGACATACAGCCGCGAACCTGTTCCAACCCGGACGGCCATTCCGGTGGGAGGCGTGGGAATCGACCGCGGAAGGCTCAGCCAGCCGCGTCGGCATTGGTGGCGGGCGCTGATCGGCACGGCTGTGGTCCACGCGCTTTGCCTCGCGCCGGCGCTGCTGTTGGTGGCCACCTCGATTCCGCCGGATCCGATCGCCGAGCCTACGGTTCAGATGGTGTTCGCTCAATCGGAGGCATCGCAACCCGCGGCGGACGCTGCTGCATCCGCACCACCTTCGCCCGCGGCGCCGGAAGCAGCGGTGCCCGAGGCCGCGCCGCCGCCCGAACCGGTCGAGCAACCGGCTGTGACCCAGGCGACGCAACCGCCAGTGCCATCCCCGCCGCCACCTCAACCCGCGCCACCCGAACCGGCGCCTCAACGCACACCTCCCGCCGAGACCGCTGAGCCGGTCCGGCCGCCCTCACTGCCCGAAGCGGCGCCATCGGCGGCCGCGATCCAGCCGGTTCAGCCACCACCCCCACCGGTCACCGCGACGGCGCTGCCGGCCAAGCCACTGCAGGATGCCGAATCGCTGCCGTTGCCACCACCACCACCACCGGCGGTTCCGCCGCGCAGGCGTGCTGCGGCGCCCCAAAAGGAGGTTGCGCATGCCCCCCCTCCGTCGCCGACACGGCCGACTTTGGCCGCCTCACGGCCTGCCCCCGCAACGCCGCCGGCCCCCGGAACGTCGGCGGCATCGTCCGTCCCGGCGCGCGCGGCATCAGCGGCGCCTACGTCCGCCGCCAGTGCAGCGTGGCGTCAGGCACTGGCCACTTGGCTGAGTAATCATAAAACCTATCCGGAACTGGCCAGGCGCAGAGGGATCGAAGGTAGTCTGGCGCTCCGCTTCAGCGTTGACGGGGCCGGGCGCGTCCTCGACGTCATGGTTGCCCACGGGTCGGGTTCGCCCATACTGGACGCGGCGGCCGAGGCGATGCTGCGCAACGCCACACTGCCAGCCCCGCCAATCGGGACACAGGAACGACTGACTGTCTCGGTCCAGCTTCGGTATCAGCTGGCAGATTAATACGCTTCAATCCGTGTTCGTCGATGCTGCGCTCCTGCCGCGCAACCTGGCAGGAACGCAAGCAGGGCTTGGGCCCGCCCTATCAGCAGTGCCGCGGTTGGGGGGCAAATTCCTTCAACTGCGCATTCATCATGAAGTCGCCGAAGTTCATCTTCATGTTGTCAGCCACCCCGTTTTCCCAGTACCGCATCGTGACCTCGTAGCTTGGCGTCGTTGCCGCCGGCTGACGGTCGAAAAACGAGATATGCACCTTGGTGCTCGGCAGGCTCGACAGCGTCGGCCACTTGTTCGCTGTCGGCGTCTTCCAGTCCAGTACGACGATGAAGCTGTCCTGCACCCCGCTGTCATCCGTGCCGTCGAACAGCGGCAGCGACAGGAAATGCTTGTGCTCTCGCGCCGCATTGATCAGCGCCACGGTATGCGCCATCGGAAACACCGTGCCCGCCGGCAGCGGCACCACATTGTTCCGGGGCGTGACATAATGCGCCTCACCCGGGCCACCGGACTTCTGCAGTGATGCTTCCCCGTCCGTCTGGCTGGTAACGGCCGTGTCGGTCATCTGCTTCATATGATAGCGAAACCGCAGGCCGTCCTTGGATTCCCACGTGGCGTAGTCGGACGCCATCTGGATGTCCTGGCCGTCCGAGTTTGTCACCGTCATGCGCAACTGCTGGCGGACAACCCAGCCGTCGCAGGCATCGGTCACCTCGTAACCCATTGTGCCGCGGGCGCCGACAACGTCGTTGCCCTGCGTTGAAGCCAGCGTCAGCGTGTAAAGTGCCTTATGGGCCAGCAGCCCGGACTCGTTCGGCGGGCCGGCCGGCACCGGTGCCGGAGCATTGGCGGCGCGGGCCGTCGGAACAGCGATGATCAACAGCGCGGCGAGCGCGGCGGGAAGACGCATGAGGAACTCCGCGAAAAAGGGGCGTCGCAGACGCAGGCCAGAAGATAGGCGTCACATGGCTGTTCGCGCCATCACTGGGTGTAGGGCATATTGCACGATCAGCTACCCGTGACCCGGGGCTTGGGCGCTGGAAGGTCAAGCTTGAGGGAAAGTTCCTTGAGCCGGGCGGGAGGAACCTCGGCGGGGGCGCCCATCAGAAGGTCCTCACCCTGCTGGTTCAGCGGGAACAGGATCACCTCGCGGATATTCGGCTCATCCGCCAGAAGCATGACCATACGGTCGATGCCGGGTGCGGAGCCGCCATGCGGCGGTGCGCCATAGCGGAATGCGTTCAACATGCCGCCGAAGCGGGCTTCCACGTCCGCAGCCGTATAGCCGGCGATCTCGAACGCGCGGATCATGATGTCCGGGCGATGGTTCCGGATGGCACCCGACGACAACTCGATCCCGTTGCAGACGATGTCGTACTGATAGGCCTTGATGGTCAGCGGGTCCTGCGTGTTCAGCGCTTCCAGTTCCCCCTGCGGCATGCTGAAGGGGTTGTGGCTGAAATCGATCTGCCCGGTCTCCTCGTTCAGCTCGTACATCGGGAAGTCAGTGACCCAGCAGAAACGGAAGCTGCCTTTCTCAATCAGGTTCAGCTCCTCGGCCAGCCGGGTGCGGACGGTGCCGGCGAACTTCGGCGCGATGTCCGGCTTGCCAGCCACAAAGAATACGGCGTCGCCGGGGTTCAGGCCGCATGCAACGCGAATGGCTTCGGCGCGGTCGGCTTCCAGATTGCGGGCGATCGGACCTTTTGCACCCTCGGCATCATAGGTGATGTAGCCCAGGCCGCCCTGACCTTCGGCTTTCGCCCAGTCGTTCAGCTTGTCGAAGAAGCTGCGCGGCTGCGATCCGGCCCCCGGCGCCGGAATCGCCCGAACGATACCGCCCGAGGCGGCGATCCGGGCAAACAAGCCGAAACCAGAGCCGGCGTATTGCTGCGTAACATCGGCGATGCGAATCGGATTGCGCAGATCCGGTTTGTCGGAACCAAATTCGAGCATCGCCGTGTCGTATGGAATCCGCGGGAACGGGGGCTTGGTCACGCCGCGGCCCTCGGCGAATTCCTCAAACACGCCAGCGATCACAGGCTCGATCGTGTTGAAAACGTCCTCCTGCGTGACGTAGCTCATCTCGAAGTCGAGCTGGTAGAACTCGCCCGGCGAACGGTCGGCGCGGGATGCTTCGTCGCGGAAGCACGGGGCAATTTGAAAATAACGATCGAAGCCGGCCACCATCAGCAGTTGCTTAAACTGCTGCGGCGCCTGCGGCAGCGCGTAGAACTTGCCGGGATGCAGCCGCGCCGGCACCAGGAAGTCGCGGGCGCCTTCGGGGCTGGAGGCGGTGAGGATCGGCGTCTGGTATTCCAGGAATCCAGCCTCGATCATTCTGCGGCGGACCGAGGTGATGACGTTCGAGCGCAGCACCATGTTCCTGTGCAGCTTCTCCCGCCGCAGGTCCAGGAACCGGTAGCGCAGGCGGATATCCTCAGGGAAGCGCTCCTCACCGGCGACCTGCATGGGCAGGACGTCGGCGGCGGACTGCAGCACGAGGTCGGCGACTCGCAGCTCGATCTCACCGGTCGGCAGACGCGGATTGACGGTATTCGCCTCTCGCAGGACGATCTGGCCAGTGACGGTGATCACGCTTTCGGGCCGGGCGGCGTCGGCAGCGGTAAAGGCTGGGGAACCTGCCGGGAAGACGCACTGGGTGATGCCGTAATGGTCCCGCAGGTCGATGAACAGCAGGCCGCCATGGTCGCGCTTGGAATGCACCCAGCCCGACAGGCGGGCTTGCGATCCGGCGTCGGCGGCGCGCAGGGCGCCGCATGTATGGGTGCGATAGGCGTGCATGGCGGTTGTCCCGGCAGTCTTGTCAGGGGCGGCACACAAGCCTTGGCTTCCAGGTCAAGTCAAGCGGTTGTCAGGCCAGGTTGTGGATTCCCAGCGAGTTCGCATCGACAATCCCTGGCAGAGTGCGACCTTCCCACCGCGACGTAACCTCTGGACCGATGCGGTAAGCCCCCTCCGGTTCGTTGCGACATCACCATACACGACGCCATGGACCACGGACGCCTTCGGGATCCGGTCGCAACAGGCCCGTCGGAGCGGCAGATGGCCTGCGCAACAAGATTGTCTTGATAATAGCCGCGATTCTATGCCGCTGGGCTGTTTGGCTGACGGTCCCGACCCTGGTAAGAGGGCAATGGTGCAGCCATATGCCGCCCGCCCGGTCCACACGGCCGATTCCTGAAGCTTGCTGGAGTTATCGCCGGTGACCGCTGGCATGGGCCGCATGGCCGAGCGCTTTGCGCAACGACACGATCGCGTCCGCGGCTTGGTGGCCGCGTGTCTGGTGATGGGTTTGCCATTGAGCGTCGCTGCTCAGACGGCACCTGGATCGGCTGGCCAGAACGCCCCCGCCGGCCCGCCATTGCAACAAACCCCGTCGTCCCAGCCGGGGGCGCAGCCAACCGGGAATCTGGCCCAGTCGATCTGGGACCAGGACACGCTGACCGGCAATTGGGGCGGATTGCGAAAACGCCTGCTGGAAGATGGCATCAGCATTGGCGTGCAGGAGCAGAGCGAGGGCTGGGGAAACATGACCGGCGGCCTGCGCCAAGGCGCCGTCTATGACGGTCTGACCACCGCCAGCGTAAAGCTCGACTTGGAGAAGCTTGCCGGCTGGGACGGTGCTTCGTTCTTCGTTTCCGGTTATCAGATCCATGGTCATGGGCCTTCGGGCAACCTGGTCGGTAACGCCCAGATCGTCAGCAATATCGAGGCGACCCGCGATACGAAGCTGTACGCGCTATGGCTGGAGCAGAAATTGCTGGGTGGCCGGCTGACCGTGCGCCTGGGGCAGGAGGGCTCCAACGATCAGATGATGATAACGCAGTATGGCGCGCTGTTCCTCAATTCCAGCTTTGGTTTTCCCGGACTGCCAGCCGCCGACCTGCCGTCCGGCGGGCCGAACTACCCGATGGCGGCGCCGTTCGTCCGCGCACAGTATGCGCTGAGCGATCGGTTCACGCTGGTCGGTGCGGTATTCACCGGCGATCCTGCGCCGCCCGGCATCGGCGATCCGCAGTTGCGGGACCGAGGCGGCGTCGCGTTCCGGCTGAACGATCATGTGCTGACCTTCACCGAACTCTGGTATTCGGTAAATCAGGAGGAGAATGCCAAGGGGCTGCCAGGAACCTACAAGCTGGGGTTCTGGTACGACTCGGCCCATGTCGGCGACCAGGTGTTCGACAATACGGGGCTGCCACTGGCCAATCCTGCCAGCAACGGCGTGCCGCGCCCGCATTCCGGTGACTTCGCGCTATATGGCATCGTCGATCAGCTGGTCTGGCGGAAGCCTGGAACGAAGAATAAGGGAATCGGCTTGTTCCTTCAGATCATGGGCGCGCCGGCCGGCTATAACATCAGCAATTTGTTCATCGAGGGCGGCATGAACTGGCTGGCGCCGTTCGATGGCCGGGATGATGACGTGTTCGGCCTCGCGTTCAGCTATCTTGGCATCAGCCCGGCCGCGCGGCGTTACGGCAGTGCCCTGATCTTCTACAACGGCACGGGTTTTCCGTACGCGGGCAATGAGACGGTGCTCGAGGCCACGTATCTGTATCAGGCGACCCCATGGCTGGCGGTACAGCCCGACCTGCAGGTGGTGATCAATCCAAGCGCCGGCATTCCCAGCCCGGTCAGCCCGGTGCCGTTGAAGAACGACCTGATCGGCGGCGTGCGCGTGACGGTCACGTTTTGATGCTCATCCCGGTTGTGGGCGCGCGGCGCGTTGACGCAGCATGAGACGCTCCGGCAAAAATCCGGCCTCAAAACGGGGAGACTCACGTGCGTGGAATTGGTCGGCTCGCGATCATGGCGGCCTTCATGCTTGGCGCGGCGCCTATGGCCCATGCGCAGCAACCTTCGTTCGTTGTGTTTTTCCAGGAATGGTCCGCCGCGGTTGACGGGCCGGCGCAGGATGTAATCGCCAAGGCTGCCGCCTATGCCAGGGCGCACCCGGCGGCGATCACGCACGTAACCGGATTTGCGGACCCGACTGGCAGCCGGCAGGCGAATGTTCTGCTGTCAGAATTGCGCGCTCAGGTCGTGGCCGACGGGCTGGCGTCGGCCGGCGTGGCACCTGCCCGGATCAGCAAGGTTGGCCGTGGCTCGGTGCAGTTCGCGGCCTCATCGCTGGAATCCCGCCGGGTGGAAATCCGCGTCGGCCAATAACGGGCTGCCAATAAGCGCCTGGCCGGTTTGCCCCGATCCTCCGCTGACGCATGCCGCCATTGGTGCTCACCAAGGGCGACAGCGTAGCGATGGGCGGCGAGCCCGCGGTGGCGGGTTACTCCGCTGCGATCTTTTCGGCTTCCTTCGCTGCCCGGAGTTCGGCGGCCTTGGCTTCCACCATCTCGACGATGTGATCCACCATGGAGGCACCCTCGATCGTGTGGTCCGTCTTGCCGGCGCGGTACACCATATGCCGCCCGTTGCCGCCACCGGTGACGCCAAGGTCGGTCATCAACGCCTCACCCGGGCCATTGACCACGCAACCGATGATGGACAGCGTGATCGGCGTTTCGATATGCGACAGACGCTGCTCCAGCGTCTCCACCGTCTTGATCACGTTGAAGCCCTGCCGGGCGCATGACGGGCAGGATACCACTTTCACCCCGCGGTGCCGAATGCCCAGCGACTTTAGGATATCCCAGCCGACGCGGACCTCTTCCTCCGGCTCATCGGACAGGGATACCCGCAGCGTGTCGCCGATGCCCGCCCATAGCAGCGAACCCAGACCAATCGAGGACTTCACCGTTCCCATCCGGCGCCCGCCGGCTTCGGTGATGCCGATATGCAGCGGGTGGTCGCACACCTCGGCCAATTGCTGATACGCGGCAACGGCCAGGAAGACGTCGGACGCTTTCACGCTGATCTTGAAGTCGTGGAAATCGTGCTGCTGCAGGATGTTCGCGTGATACAGCGCGCTTTCCACCAGGGCCTCGGGGTTCGGCTCGCCGTATTTCTCCAGCAGGTGCTTTTCCAGAGAACCCGCGTTAACGCCGATCCGCATGGAGCAGCCATGGTCGCGGGCGGCCTTCACGACCTCCTTCACTCGCTCATCGCTGCCGATGTTGCCGGGATTGATCCGCAGGCAGGCGGCGCCGCTGTCCGCGGCCTCGATCGCGCGCTTATAATGAAAGTGGATGTCGGCGACGATCGGCACGTCCACCTGACGCACGATCTCCTTCAGCGCCAGGGAGCTTTCCTGGTCCGGGCAGGAGACGCGGACGATATCGACCCCGGCTGCCTCGGCCCGCCGGATCTGCGCGACGGTGCCGGCGACATCGGTGGTCAGCGTATTGGTCATCGTCTGCACGGTGATCGGCGCGCCGCCACCGACTGGCACCTTGCCGACGTGGATGCGGCGGGACTTGCGCCGAACAATCTCCTGATACGGACGATAACTCATGCCTGTCTCCTTCAACGGTGCGGGCCAATCAGGTCGCGTGTAGGCAACGCCGAACGGTCGCCCGGGATCGGTTGCTGGCCCTATTATGGGAGCGTGGAGCGCGATCCGCTACTGCCGCAGACGTTGCGTTGGTGAGGAAGCAGTCGAGACCGTGGCAATCTTGCCGTCTTTGATTGCGTCCGGGTCAAGCGACAGGTCTCGCCGCACCGCGCCCGGTGTTCCCAATGCACCGGCCGAGGCCCCGTCCACCAGCAATTCGGTGCCGCCGGCATTGCCCGTCGTCAATGCAAGGCCAGACCGCGCCGGCACGGGCCAGGTTTCTCCGGCCTTCAGCACACGGTTCAGCAGAATGGCGCCCGAGTGGTCCTTGACCAGCAGCCACGCGTCGGCGGTTGCCCGGACGACGATCCGAGCCTCGGGTTCCGCTGGCATCGCCCCGTGCATCGCCCCGGGCACTGGTTCGGCTGGCACGACGGTTGTGGCCGGAGGGATAACTGCCGAGACGGGAAGCGGTGCGGCCGATGCTGAAATCGACGAGGTGGCGATCATCGCGGGTGCGGGGTCCACCGCAGCGGCTGCTTGCGGCGGCTGAACCGCCTCCCCACCATGGTCGCCAGCCGTGGGGGACATCACGGCCGACACCGCGGGCGACGGCAGGGCCTGCTCTGCGAGCGGCGCCAGCCGTTCGGGAATCGAAGTGACCGCCTCGGCGGGCAGCCGTCCCTCACCGGACAGGCGGTACCACGTGGCATAGGCGCCGATCACCATGACCAGTCCAAGGAGCATGATCGCGCCGGTCGGCAGCCCCCGTTCGGGCATCGGCACCGGGAAGGTCAGTTCGGTTCGGTTGGCAGCCTCACCGGCTTCAGCCTTGAAGCGGCGTGTCATCTCCTCCGGGTCGAGGCCAAGCGCCCGGGCGTAGGTCCGGACGAAGGCAAATGCGTAGGCGGGACCCGGTAACAGCGACAGGCGCCCGTCCTCAAGCGCCTCCAGGTATACAAATCGGATACGCAGGCCATGGGCGACGTCATCGAGCGACCAACCCAACCGTTCCCGCGCTGCACGGAGGTCCGCCCCGGCGCGCGGCGCATGCGGTGGCTCCACGATCGTCGGCGTGACGGTTGACATCATGCTCCGACTTCCAACCAGCTTCGCCCGGTTTTCCTGAAGCACTGGCAGCCCCGCTATTCTTACGACACCCGGGGCCATAGGCCGCATCGTATCGGTCCCAGCCCACCCGGCGCCGGTGTTCTAGACCACACGAAGAATTTTTCAACGTCCTAAATTAGCATATTGACGCGTGCAATGTGGCGCTCGCGCCGAACCGTCCGAGCCAGAGGTTCAGGTCATCGATCGGAACGTCATGCAACGATTCCGGCCTCACGCGCCCAGGTGGTGATGGCTTCGCGCAGACCGACATCCCCGCCGCGACGAATGGCTGTTAATACCGATTGGAACGATCTCAACTCAACCTGGGCAAGCATTGCCTTGATCGGCAGAATTCCACTGGCCGGCATCGACAGCGTCCGGATGCCAATCGCTGCCAGCACCAACGCCTCCAGTGGACGTGATGCCGCTTCGCCGCACAATGAAACTGGTGTCCCGGTTACATTTGCAGCAACCACGAGTTGTTCAAGCAGGTCGAGCATCGGCCGCGACAGAAAATCGTACCGGTCGTACAAGGACGGTGTGCCCCGATCGGCAGCAAACAGGAATTGCAGCAGATCATTCGATCCGACTGAGATGAAATCCGTCTCAGACAATAATTCCGGAAGCTGCCACATCAGCGCCGGAATCTCCAGCATCGTACCGATCCGCAGCCGTTCGGGCGCGGGACGCACACGGCTGGCCTCGGCCAGCAGCAAGGCTTTGGCAGCGCGGAACTCGGCAACGGTTGCCACCATCGGGAACATCACGGACAGCTCGCGTCCACCGGCGGCCAGCAACAGTGCCCGCAACTGCCGGCGCAGCAGGGCGGGCCGATCCAGCCCGACGCGCAGCGATCGCCAACCCATTGCCGGGTTCTCTTCATCCGTAATCGTGCCTGGCAGCAGCTTGTCGGCACCCAGATCCAGCGTGCGGAATATGACCGGCCGGTCGCCCGCTTCATCCAGCACCCGCCCATAGATCGCCGCCTGTTCCGCCACATCGGCAACCGAGCCGCGGGCCAGCATGGCGATTTCGGTGCGGAACAGGCCGATGCCATCGGCCCCGGTGCGGTCCAGTTGCGGCAGTTCCAGGCTGAGGCCGACGTTCAGCATCAGTTTCAGATGGACGCCGTCGGCCGTCACCGCCGGGCGGTCGCGCCATTTCGCCAACTCGATATTCTTTGCGGTGCGCGCCTCCTGCGCGCGGCGGTAGGCGTGCTGCACCTCGGAGTCGGGCCGCAGGATGAACTGTCCTTCGTCGGCGTCCACGACCGCTTCATCACCGGGTTCGATGCTGTCCAGCATGCCGCGCAGGCTGCCCAGGGCGGGAATGTCCAGGGCGCGTGCCAGGATGGCGGCGTGCCCGGCCGGGCTGGCTTCCTCAATCGCCACCCCGGCAATACCACGGCCGTGCCAATCCAGCAGTTCCGCCGGGCCGAGCCGCCGGGCGACCAGGATCGCGTTCTCGGGCACGGGCGGCCGGGTGGTGTCGCCGCTGAGCGTCGTCAACAGGCGGTTGGCCAGATCCTCCATGTCCGCCAGACGTTCGCGCAGGTAGGCGTCGCTGATCCGCCGCATCCGGTCGTGCAGTTCCTGCGCCACGCGCTGCACCGCGGCTTCCGCGGTCAGGCCGCTGCGGATCACGTCCCCGACCCGGTTCAGCCAGCCGGCGTCGGCGGCGACCAGCCGGTATGCCTCCAGCACCTCTTTTGAAGCGGTCACATCGGCGGCACGCCCGCTATGCGGCACATCGGCAAACAGATCGTCCAGCCCACGGCGCATCTGCTCAACGGCCGCTTCCAGTCGCTTCTGCTCGGCCTGCGGATCGTCTGCGAGCAGCTTGGCGACCTTGCGGGATGAGCGCAGGCGGATAATCGGGCCGACGGCGATGCCGCCCATCAGCGGTGTGCCGGTGAACAGCCGCGGCAGGGTGGCGCCAAGCCCTTCGGGCGAACCATCGGTCGCGCCGCTGTTCGGCAGCATTTCAGCCAGCAGCATGGCGACGGTTTCCAGCTCGTCGATTTCCGCTTCGGTATAGTTGCGGGGCGTGCGGTTCTGCACCGCCAGCACGCCCAGGCTGCGGCCGGTCCGCCGCACCGGCACCGCCAGCATGGACGCGAAGGGTTCCTCACCCGTCTCCGGCCGGTAGGCGAAGGCTGGATGGTTCTGTGCGTCCGGCAGGTTCATGACGGTACCGGTGGCGGCACACAGGCCGACGATCCCCTCACCCACACGCAGGCGGGTGCGACCGATCGCATCGGAGTTGAGCCCCTCGGTTGCGGCCAGCTCCAGGATGTCGCCTGGCCGTTGGACGTAGATTGAACAGACTTCACTGACCAGTTCGGAGGCGACCAGCCGCACCAGCACCGACAGCGGCGCCGAATCGTGCGCCCGCAACGTGCGCAGTCGCGAAAGCAGGCGGCGCTGCCCGCTCATGCCCAGACCGCCCGTGGTGCCGACCCGCACATCATTCCGATCCTGCCCTCCTTGCCGTCGCCGGCGTGGGGTAAAGCCTGGTCATGGCCGAACAATGGCCATACACGCGCAACGGCTCGACAATGTTAAACGCGGGCAGGCCGAACGCCCATTTCTGGCCGGTTCGGTCCTGGTTGGGAAGGTGTTAACGACGCGATCAGTGTGGCGTCGGCACCGGCCGGCTGGCCAGGGCGGCGACCGCCTGATCAATCAACTCCTGAATGATCTGTGACACCGGCTGGATGCTGCGCACCAGCCCGACCGACTGACCGGCCATGACCGAGCCCTGCTCGATATCGCCTTCGATCACCGCGCGGCGCAGCGCGCCGGCCCAGAACCGCTCGATGCTGAGCTGGGCTTCGTCCTTGTTCAATTCGCCGGCCAGGAATTTGTCCCGTACCTCGGCCTGGTGTTCCAGGAACCGCTTGGTGCCCTGGTTCGCCAGGCTGCGTACCGGGATCACCGGTAATCGTGGATCGAGTTCCACCGACGGCAGGGCATCGCGGGCCGAAGCCAGGACGAACATGCGCTTGAAGTTGGCATGCGCGATGGACTCTTCGGACGCGGCAAACCGGGTGCCAAGCTGTGCGCCGGCGGCGCCCATTTCCAAATAGGACAGGATCGCCTCGCCACGGCCCAGGCCGCCGGCGACGAAGACCGGCACATCGCGCAGGTGTGGCAGGATCTCCTGCGCCAGCACAGTCAGGGAGACCGGGCCGATATGGCCCCCGGCCTCGGATCCTTCGATCACCAGTGCGTCGACCCCGGACCGCACCAGGCGCTTGCCCAGCGCCAGCGCCGGGGTGAATGCGATTAGCTTCGCCCCACCGTCCTTCACCGCGCGGATCGCCGTCGCCGGCGGGATGCCGCCGGCAAGCACGATGTGCCCGACCTTGGCATCCAGGCAGACCTGGATCAGTTCGCTCAGCTTCGGATGAAGGGTAATCAGGTTCACGCCGAACGGCTTGTCGGTCAGGGCCTGCGTGCCGGCGATCTGTTGGGCGAGCTGCTCCGGCTCCATCGCTCCGCAGGCGATGACGCCGAAGCCGCCGGCGTTCGAGATGGCGGCGACCAAGTGCTTTTCGCTCACCCAGCTCATGGCGCCGCCCAGAATGGCATAGCGGCAGCCCAGGAACGCCGTGCCGCGCGACCAGAGCTGATCCAGCCGGAGGCGCGCGGCCTCCTGCGCAGAAAACGGATCAGGCTGCATCGAGGCCATAGGCGGTGTGCAACGCCCTTACCGCAAGTTCAGTGTATTCGGCGGCGATCAAGACGCTGACCTTGATCTCACTGGTTGAAATGACCTGGATGTTGATCGCCTTGTCCGCCAGCGCCCGGAACATGGTGTTCGCCACGCCGGCGTGGCTGCGCATGCCGGTTCCGACGACGCTGATCTTCGCCACGTCCGGATCCTCCAGCAGTTCCGCGTAGCCGATCTCGGTGCGCACGTCGGCCAGCGCGGCGCGGGCGCGGGGCAGGTCCGCCTTGCCGACGGTGAACGTCATGTCCGTCGTGCCGTCCGCCGAAATGTTCTGCACGATCATATCGACATTCACATTCTGGTCGGCCAGCGCGCCAAAGATGCTGGCGGCGATGCCCGGGCGGTCCGGCACGCGGCGCACCGTGATCTTCGCTTCGTCGCGGGAATAGGCGATCCCGGCCACGTTTTCCTTTTCCACGATCTCGTCCTCATCAACGACCAGGGTTCCGGAGCTTTCATCGGGCGGCGTGTCCAGGAAGCTGGACAGCACGCGCACCCGGACCCGTTCATTCATCGCCAGTTCGACACTGCGGGTCTGCAGCACCTTGGCGCCGACCGACGCCAGCTCCAGCATTTCCTCGTAGGCGATCTTTGCCAGCTTGCGGGCTTTGGGCACGATACGCGGGTCGGTGGTATAAACGCCATCAACATCGGTATAAATGTCGCACCGGTCTGCCTTCAGCGCTGCGGCAAGCGCCACCGCTGATGTGTCGGAGCCGCCGCGGCCGAGGGTGGTGATCCGGTTGTCCGGCGCGATGCCCTGGAACCCGGCGACAACGGCGACCTGGCCGATTTCCATGCGACGGATCAGTTCGCCGCCCTCGATCGCCTGGATTCGCGCCTTGCCGTGCGCGGTGT
>DAICYU010000399.1 GCA_027311485.1 Acetobacteraceae bacterium | reverse complement strand
CCGTCGAAGCGGCGACCACCGTTGATCCGACCCTACATCCCGCATTGGACTTCAGCGGCCACCCATCTTTCCAAACACCATGGCATCGCGATTTTGCTGCATCAGCAACGTGATGCTCGGGACTTTCTCGAAACCAAGGCCATGGGGCGGGTCGTCGTCCGACTGTTGCGCGATGTCGGCATAGCGCCCGCCAGCGACTTTCTCCCATTTGCCGGCGGGTTTGCGCACCTCAAGGTTGACCACCGTCGCCTTGAACACAAGGCGCACAATGGGATCGTTCGGCATGCCCGCCTTGGTCAGGCTGGGATGGCCCGCGATCACCCGCCAGCCATGCGCCAATGCCCAGCGGGTCAGTTCTTCCTTTGTCACGGCCGTTTCCCTCTGCGGTTAAATGGGGCTCAGGAACGCGGCGACTTGTTCCCTTTGTCCCGCCGGTCAGGCCGAGCCTTCCACAACGCCATGTCCGCGGCCTTGCTGAAGGCGACGCGGACGCCCGTGCTGCCCCGGCTCACCCGGATCTTGCCCCCATTCTGGGCCTTGTGCTCGGCCAGCCATTGCATGACCTCCGGATCCTCCATGGTCCTTCCTTCAAACTCCAGGACCCCGACGATCTCTTCCTCTTTGCGGCGCTTTACCATCGTGCTTGCTTTCCTTCAGGTTCTCGGGGGCACTTCGCGAGCGTCGTGCACGCCTTCCAGAGACCCGTATAGAGTCCAGGGCGATTTGCCCGTTTGTCGCGTTGCGGCTGCATGTCGGGCTTTTGCGCTCTTGGCCCGAAAGCCGCCAGTCCGCTCCCGGCCAGATGTGGCGCTTTTTGCACGCTTCCACAACGGCCGGAGACCCGGCCGTTGTGACGGAGGCAAGCGGCGAATGCCCGCTGTTCGCAGGTTGGCGCCCCAGCGCGGGCTTTTGGCCCTCGGCCAGACCATGCCACGAGGTTCGGATCCAGGCGGGTTGCGTCTGGGTCCCGCTTCCACAAGCGGCGGTCAGGTGCTGGCGAACAGCGCCTGGCCGATGAATTCACCGTCCCGCACGCCGCCCGGGCAGGCGAACAGGGCGCTGCCGGTGTGGGTGGTGAACTGGTTCAGCATGTCCAGTTTCGCCATTGGCTCGAACATCCGGACGAACCCGGTGCGTGGGTCGGCCTGGTAGCAGATGAACAGCAGGCCGGCGTCATACTCCATGCCCTGCCGCCAGGGCGGCCAGCGTTCGGCGGTGAAGTTCACGCCATCATTATAGGAATAGCCGCGGCGGAGGATCTCGGCGCCGGTGGTGGCGACGTTCGCCAGCCGGACATGCGCATTGTTGGCGATCACCGGATTGCCGTCGCTGTCGCTGCGGTCCAGCCCGAGCGGTTCAAACTCGGTCTTCAGGCCGATCGGCGCGCCGGAGCGTTTGTGGCGGCCCATGGTCTGTTCCTGGAAACCGACGTTGGTGCGGTCCCAGTGCTCCAGCGCCATGCGGATGCGGCGGACAACCAGATAGCTGCCGCCGCGCATCCAGTCCGGCCCCTCGGTCCCGACCCAGACGACTTTGTCGATATCGGCGGGGGTCTGGGTGCCGTCCTTGAACCCCATCAGGTTGCGCGGCGTGCCGCCATCGGCGGGGCGGGAGCAATATCCGGTCTGCGCCCAGCGGACCGCAGCGGTGTTGCCAGCCAGATGCGCCAGGTGGCGCACCGCGTGGAAGGCCACCTGCGGATCGTCGGCGCAGGCCTGGATGGACAGGTCGCCGCCGCTCTTTTCCGAGACGAGTTGGTCGCCGTTGAACCGCGGCAGGTCGATCAGCGCCGCCGGGCGGCTGGCGGCCAGGCCGTAGCGGTCCCGGCCATCCTTCTGGAACAGGCCGGCGCCGAAGCCGAACGTAATCGTCAACCGTGACGGCGGCAGGCCGGCGGCGATTTCCGAATCAGTGGGGGGCGGTTCAGGCGGAACGTCCGCCGGTGTCGCCATATCTCCGGGCGCTGGACCGACCATCTGGCCAAGCGGCGGCTGCGTGGGCTGACTCGCGGTCTGTGCGAGGGGCTGTCCGGCGGTCAGCCGAGCGGCGGCGGTGGTCCAGGTCCGCAGCAGGTCGATCACGGCGTGACGCTGGTCGGTGATCAGGTCGAAGGCGGCGAAATAGGTGTGGCTTTGCATCGGCGTGACGATCCCGCCCTGGTGCGCGCCCCAGAAAGGTTCCGTCGCCGGCAGCGGCGCCGGCAGCGGCATCGGGGCGGGGACGTTGCCGGGGTGCCGTGCGGCCCGCGCGGGTGCGACAAAACCGGTTCCGGCTGCTGCCATCAGGCCGCCCGCGGCGGCGAACAGACTGCGGCGGGACGCCATCGGCGTATCCGATCGGGGCTTCATCATCGCGCCTCCTGCACCGTGTTCACGTCGTCAGCGACGTAATAGAAGCCCTTGCCGTCCGGCCGCAGAGCGAGGCCGAACAGGTTGCCGCTGCCCGGCGGTGATTGCGCCTGGTTGGTGTTGACCCACTGGGCATAAATCTGCCGTCCGGCCGCCGGATCGATCTCCACAACCTGGCCGTTGAGCGCGTTGCAGGTCAGCAGATGGCCGTTCGGCAGCAGCGCCAGGGCCAGCGGCCGCTGCAGCAGCCCGTCCTGCGTCACCGCCCGCCCGGTGCCGGCGCTGTCGGTTCGGGTGGTCGCCTGTGGAATGGCGACGATGCGGTTGCCGATCGCGTCGGAGACATAAAGCGTGCCGTCAGGCGCGAGCGCCAGGCCGGTCGGGCCGATCAGGAACACGTCACGGTCGGCGCGGTGGCCGAGACCGCTGGCGACCACGGTCCTGCTTTTGATCACCGGCGGCTTGCCCTCGGGGATGGCAAGGTCGAGGCGCAGGACGGTGGCTTTGTGCAGCAGCTTCGGTTCGCCGGTCTGCGGGTCGCGAACGTCAGGGCCGGGCACGTCGAAGCCCGCCATGCTGACGAACAGGGTCGCGGATGCGCCGTGGTCCAGGACCGCCATGTTGCCCCAGGGACCGTTGATGTCCGGGCCGGTCCAGGTTCCGACGAGCTGCCCGTTGGCATCCAGCACCAGCAGGCATCCGTCCCCGCGCGTGCGCGTGGTTCCGTCCTCGCTGGGGGTGCTGCCGACGATCACCCAGCCGGTTTTCAGCATCGTCATCGCCGTGGTCAGGCCGACGCCGCCGGGGCAATGCGCTGGATGCCGCGGCAGCCTGGCGAACAGGGTCGTGTGCTTCGAGGTAGGGTCGTAGGCGACGATCGTGGTGCCGAGGCCCTGCAAATTGCCGAGGTTGTTGAAATTGTCGATCAGGACGTCGCCCTGCCTGACCTTCCCGGCCGAGACCGGCGCGACGACGACGGCATACGGGTTCTGATCGCCATTGTCCGGCACGGTGGACGTCAGGGTGACGTGCTTGTGCAGCGTTTCCAGGAAGCCGCGCAGCTCGGTTGCCCGGGCCGGACGCGACGCCGCCATCAGCGTCGTGGTGAGGAGGGCGGCCGTGAGAGCCTGGAGCGGACGCCTGTAGGGCCGGTGCTGCATCTGCGTGTCCCTGGTCTGGTGCTGGTGTGCTGCGTCTATCATCGTTGGTCCTATATGTAAATGCGAATCATTCGCATCATAAGCGGAGAAGTCGCCTTAATTTCGTAAGATCAACGGACTAGAAGAGGATATTCGTGCGCAGGCCGAGCACGAGCTCATTGCCGATGCGCTGCGTTGGCAGATTGGGGTTGGCGAGGCCGCCGCCCGGGTTGAACACGTATTGAAGGTCCGGCTGAAGCTGCCACCAGGGGGTGGCCTGGTACTGGTAGGTGACCTCGATGAATGTCTCACCGCCGCGGACCGGGGTCGGGGAGCCGGCATACGCGGCGGTCATCCGGTCCAGTCCGGCGGCGGCGGCGCTGACCCGGGCATAGCCCATGCCGACGCCGAACGTATCATCGGCGCGCCCCGGCAGCGGCTGGCGGATCACGACGCCGGCGTTCATGCTGAAGGTGATCAGGTTGCGGTCGGCCTGTGGCGCGCCCAGGACCCGGGCGAACAAGCTGATCGTGTGCCCGGCGTCGATCGGGTCGACCCAGACCACCTGGTCCGCCACCGCATAGGCGCCGAAATCGCCGTGGTGGTTCAGCGGCAGGCCATTGCTGGCCGGATTGGCCAACGACAGGCCGGTGTTGTCGTATTGCTGATCCGGGAAATCGGCGGTGTCGAACCAGACGCCCAGCTTGTAGCGGCGCGGCAGCGGCTCCGGCTGGTCGGCATAGCGCATCGCGCCGATGGCGGGGTATGCGTACTGCATCTCGGCGATCAGCAGCAGCCCGCCGTTCAAGGGGAAGCTCAGGCCAGACTGATTGGCGATCTGCGGGTCGGCGATGCTGCTGCGCGGCGCCGGGTTGCCGTTGAATGCGCCGACCATGAACGTGAGCGCGTCGTTGGGACGCAGCCTGGCCCGGGCGCCAAGGGCGGCGAGCGGATAGGCGGGTCCGCCGCCGGGCAGATCGT
>DAICYU010000398.1 GCA_027311485.1 Acetobacteraceae bacterium | reverse complement strand
CGGCCACGCGGGCCGAGCCGCACAAGACCGGGGCGCCAGAGAGTGAACCATTTGGCTTGGGAAAGATGGGGTAGACCAGATGGGGGCAAAAGCAACGCGGCGGAACCGATGGTCCCGCCGCGCTCCCAGACGTCGCCTCCTGGTGCCTCTTCCTGATGCCGTGCCCGGTCAGGTCTGTTCCGCGCTTTACTCGGCGGTGACTGCCCAGTGGTGATTGTGCACCAGGCCATCGTCGTAACGTTCGTCCAGCTGGGCGCGGTCGAAAGCGTGTGCGCGGGTTGTGGGGGATGATCCGGCGGTGGCCGGCATGGCGGCCGTTTCGAAATAGCCCGCTCCGGTTTCGCGCGGGCGGTGGGCTGTGGTCACGGCCCACGCGTGATTGTGCACCAGCCCGTCATCGTGACGCTCATGCGGCAGGACCACGCCCATACGCTCCCGGACCGTGCTGAACGGCGTGCCGGCCGAGCCCGAACGCCGCATGTCGGCGAAGTGGTCGGAGGTGGCGCCCGCCACGCGCATGCCATCGGGAGCATACAGAGGGTATGAATTCATTTGTCGGTTCCTCGTCGGCAAAGTAACTGAGTGAATAATTGACATTGCCTGGCCGAAAGTCAGGCGTTAAGTGCGGCGGAACCCTGCAATTCGGTTGCCGTTTTGACCTTGCGGCCACCGATTTTGTAAAGGATGTAAAGTCATGAGCCGCACACTGATCGGCCGGACGGTACGGCGCCTGCGGACCGAACGGACCTTGTCGCAACAGGCGCTGGCCACCCGCCTGGGCATTTCCGCCAGCTACCTCAATCTGATCGAGCACGATCAGCGCGCCGTTACGGCGTCGCTGCTGATCAAGCTGGCCGAGACGCTGCGTGTCGATCTGAAGGAACTGTCGGGCACGCAGGAGCGGCAGCTGCAGGTCGGGATCAAGGAAGCGTTTTCGGACCCGCTGCTGGGCACGGACGCGGTGCCCGACGAAGAAATCGAGGCTCTGGCCGCCGGCAGTCCGAACGCCGCGCGCGCCGTGCTGGCGCTGTATCGCGCCTGGCGCGTGGCGCGGGAGGATGCGAACGGGATCGCCCTGCCGTCCGGCCGCCGCATCCTGCTGCCGAACGAGGAGGTCCGGGACTTCTTCGACGATCATGCCAACCACTTCCCACTGCTGGAGGAAGCCGCCGAGGCCCTTGCGGCGGAACTGGCGCCCGGAGTGCCGGCCGAGATGAATCATGCCATTGCCGAACGCCTGCGCTCGGTCCACGGGGTGCGGGTGACGGTGCAGCCGTTGGACATGGCCCTGCGGCGCTACGATCCCGCGACAAACGGGCTGGCCTTATCCGAAACGCTGCCGCGAGAGAGCCGCGGGTTCCACATGGCGTTCCAGCTCGCGTTGCTGGAAGCGCGCGAAGCGGTGGAGGCGGTGCTGACCGAAGCGGCGCCATCAACCGCCGAGGCCGCGATGCTGATGCGGATCGGGCTGCTGAACTACATCGCCGGGGCGCTGATCATGCCCTACACCGCGTTCCATGCCGCCGCGACGGACCTGCGGTATGACATGGAGGCGATCGCCGCCCGCTTCGGTGTTTCCTACGAGCAGGCGTGCCACCGGATTTCGACGCTGCAGCGCAATGGCGCGCGGGGCGTGCCGTTCTTCTTCCTGCGTGTCGATCCGGCGGGGAACGTGTCCAAGCGTTTCTCCGCGGCGGGTTTTCCGTTTGCGCGGTTCGGCGGGTCCTGTCCGCGCTGGGTAGTGCACACGGCCTTCGCACAGCCGAACGCGATCCAGGTTCAGGTTGCGGAACTGCCCGACGGCGCCGCCTATCTGTGCTTCGCCCGTACGGTGACTCAGCCCGTCGCGCGATGGAGCGAGCCGCGGCCGACGCATGTGGTGGCGATGGGCTGCGCCGTGGCGAACGCCGCGGACGTTGTTTACGCCGACGGCCTGGACCTGGATCGCGCCCGGGTCGGCATCGGCCTGTCCTGCCGCCTGTGCGACCGTCCCGATTGCGGCAGCCGGGCCTTTCCGCCGCTGGAGCACCGGCTTTCGCTGGACCCGATGACCGCCGGGGCGACGCCGTACCGGTTTGAGGCGAAGGCGCGGTAGAGGCGGCGCACGGCGAGCGGAATGGGGCCGGGCCGGAGCCCAATAGGTATGCGCCTTTCTCCGGGATGGTGCGGCGTTCGCGCCGCAGCCGAGTCGATTCCACACTGCCGACTGTTCCACACGAAGAATCGATCTGTGGACGAGCTGCTTATTATCCCCGGTTCCTGGGGATAACTCTGTTGACGGTGTTCTGGAATGTCTCGGTATAACGGCGTTCAAGGCGGGCTTTTTAAGTCTGCTTAGATTTTAAGCACTATTAAATGGCTGATTTTCAGGCTCAAGTTGGCGTGGGCCTGTCAGTCTAGAGATCGTCGGAAAGGTCAATTGATCTGTGGACGGAAGTGTTTCCGTCCTGATTTTTCTCTCAGGATTGTGATGGGGGATCTGAAGGTCCGCCCTGAATTGCCGCGCTGACCGGCTTTTCACCGCCGTTGGTTCGATCTGCTTTCGGCTGGGTATTGTCCGTGGCGACTCGGTCGGCCCATTGCCGGAACCGGCCCTTTTCGTATCAGCAGCGGATGCGCCGCGACAGGTGCGGATTTGCCGATAACGGTAGAAACGCAAATGGCCGGGACAAGCCCGGCCATTGCATCGCAGTTAATGGAGGCGGGCACAGCGCGTGCCCGCGGCCGCCGTTTAGCCCGGCTGGGGAGCCGGAGTCGCACCGCCCGGCGGGTTTGGCGCAGGCCGGCCCGCCGTCGGCACAGATGCCCGGCGGTTTTCCGGCGCCGGCTCATCCACCACCTTGCGGATCACCGGTTCACCCCGCAGTACCGTCCGAATCTCATCGCCGGACAGGGTCTCATGCTCCAGCAGGCCACGGGCGAGGCGGTGCAGTTCCTCGACGTTCTCGGTCAGCAGTCGACGCGCCTTGTTGTAGGCCCGGTCGATAATGTCCTTGATCTCGGCGTCGATTTCCCGCGCCGTGGCTTCAGAGACGTTCTTGTTCTGCGTCACCGAGTGACCCAGGAACACCTCCTGGCTGTTGTCGCCGTAGGCAATCATGCCGAGTTTGTCTGACATGCCCCATTCGGTGATCATGCGGCGGGCCTGGTCGGTGGCCATTTTGATGTCGCCGGCGGCGCCGTTCGACACTTTGTCGGGGCCAAAGATGATTTCCTCGGCCGCGCGGCCGCCCATCGCCATGGTCAATTCAGACAGCAGCTTGGACTTCGACTTCGAGTAGCGATCGCCTTCCGGCAAGCTCATCACCAAACCCAGCGCTCGGCCGCGCGGGATGATCGTGGCCTTGTGGACCGGATCACACTCGGGCTCGTGCATCGCGCACAGGGCGTGGCCAGCCTCGTGATAGGCGGTCATGCGCTTCTCGGCCTCGGACATCACCAGCGACTTGCGCTCGGTGCCCATCATGACCTTGTCCTTGGCGGCCTCGAACTCGGCCATGGCCACCACGCGCTTGCCGAGACGGGCGGCGAGCAGGGCACCTTCGTTCACCAGGTTTGCCAGATCGGCGCCGGAGAAGCCGGGGGTGCCGCGGGCAATCACCTTTGGATCGACGTCGGAGGCCAGGGGAACCTTCCGCATGTGCACGCGCAGGATCTTTTCCCGCCCGTTCACGTCCGGGTTCGGCACCACGACCTGACGGTCGAAGCGGCCGGGGCGCAGCAGGGCAGGGTCCAGAACGTCGGGGCGGTTTGTGGCCGCGATCAGGATGACGCCTTCGTTCGATTCGAAGCCGTCCATCTCCACCAGCATCTGATTCAGCGTCTGCTCACGCTCATCGTTGCCGCCGCCCAGCCCGGCGCCGCGATGGCGGCCGACGGCGTCGATCTCGTCGATGAAGATGATGCAGGGCGCGTTCTTCTTGCCCTGCTCAAACATGTCGCGCACACGCGATGCGCCGACGCCGACGAACATCTCGACGAAGTCGGAACCGGAGATGGTGAAGAACGGCACGTTGGCTTCGCCAGCAATGGCGCGGGCCAGCAGGGTCTTGCCGGTGCCGGGAGGGCCGACCAGCAGCACGCCCTTGGGGATTTTGCCGCCCAGGCGTTGGAACTTCTGCGGGTCCTTCAGGAATTCGACGATTTCCTGCAGCTCGCCCTTGGCTTCGTCGATGCCGGCCACGTCCTCAAACGTGACGCGCCCCTGCTTTTCCGTCAGCATGCGCGCCCGTGACTTGCCGAAACCCATCGCCCGGCCGCCGCCCGACTGCATCTGGCGCATGAAGAACACCCAGACGCCAATAAGCAGCAGCATCGGGAACCAAGACAGCAGGTAGTGCAGCAGCGGATTGACATCGCTGTCTTCCGGCTTTGCGATCACCCGCACGTTCTTGTCGGTCAGCGTCTTCACCAGCGCCGGATCTTCGGGCGTGTAGGTCTGGAAGGTCCGCCCATCGTTCAACTGGCCAGAAACC
>DAICYU010000397.1 GCA_027311485.1 Acetobacteraceae bacterium | reverse complement strand
GCTGATTTCGCACCGCTAGTGGGACAGACGGTGCAAGGCCAGGCCGAAGCAACCCTCGATTCCGATCAGCAGTCGGCGAAACTTGCCGTGACACTGCGTGGCGTTTCGCTTCCCGGCACCGCTACCGTCAGCAAGGTCGTCCTGAACACAACTGTCACCGATCCCGCCGCAAATCCAACGGTGGACGGCACATTGACGGCGGACGGCGTTTCAGCATTGTCGGTCCGGTCTGCATCGGCCCGCGTCACGGCCAAAGGGCCGCTGGATGCGCTGGCCCTGACGGTCACCGCTACGGCCGCCGACCTGGCCGGCGGTCCGGCCAAGGTCGCCGCCGCGGGCACTGCCGACGCGAAGAACCGCGTGCTGGCGCTGACGCGGTTAGAGACGAGTTGGAAGGACCAGACCGCCCGCCTGCTGGCACCGGCAAAGATCGCTCTGGCCGATGGCGTTTCGATTGATCGGCTGCGCCTGGGGTTCCGTCGGGCTGAACTGACCGTGGCGGGAAAAGCCGGCAGTACGCTTGACCTGACGGCGACACTGCGCAACCTGCCGGCGGATGTCGCGGCGATTGCCAGCCCGTCCCTGGCAGCGAACGGGATCATCAACGCAGATGCTCGGCTGACCGGTACATCCGCGCGGCCCGACGGAACAATCAAGCTGACCGCGCAGGGTGTGCGCCTGCGCAACGGTCCGGGTGCAGCGCTGCCGCCCGCCAACCTGAACGTCAACATTGCCCTGGCCGGCACCGCCGCCCGGCTCGACTCGCGTCTGGTCGCCGGGCCATCGCATGTGACGGTCACCGGCACCGTACCGATCGCGGCTGGCGGCGCAATGAACGTCAGGACCGATGCGCGCATGGACCTGACAATGCTCAATCCATTGCTGACCGCGCAAGGCCAGCGTGTGCGCGGGGTGGTGGCGCTGAACGCGGTGGCAACGGGAACGATGAAGGCGCCGCAGGTTCGCGGAACCGCGACCCTGCGCGATGGCGATGTTACCGATTATCCCCTCGGCGCGCACATATCCGACATAAACGCCCGGGTTGAGGCGTCGGGCAGCACGATCCGGCTGACGCGTTTCCAGGGCAAGGCGGGCCGCGGCACGTTGAACGGCAGTGGAACGGTCACCCTGACTGGCGATATGCCGGTCAGCCTGCATTTCACAGCGGACAATGCGCGTCCGTTGTCCAGCGACCTGATGACCGCAGTGATGAACGCCGACCTGACGGTTCAGGGGGCGCTTAAAGGCAATCTGCAGGCCGGTGGCAAGGTGTTCATCAAAGAAGCGAACATCAATATCCCGGATAAGCTGCCGGCCAGCATCGCCGTCCTGCCGGTGCGCGACCCGAACGCACCGCCACCGCCGCCGCCGCAACCGTCGGAGACTTCAAACGTCGCGCTGGACCTGACCATCGACGCCCCGCAGCAGGTGTTCATTCGCGGCCGGGGATTGTTCGCTGAGGTCGGTGGCAAGATCCATATTGGCGGCACCG
This sequence comes from Acetobacteraceae bacterium, assembly GCA_027311485.1. Classification (GTDB taxonomy): domain Bacteria; phylum Pseudomonadota; class Alphaproteobacteria; order Acetobacterales; family Acetobacteraceae; genus Rhodopila. The sequence continues at coordinate 2,984 of DAICYU010000397.1, read as the reverse complement.
CCGCCGCACCGGTGCCAAGCGGCGGGCTGCATCTGCGGCGTGGGCAGTTCACGGTAATCGGAACCACGCTGAACTTCACCGAGGGCACAGTCAGCTTCTCGGGCGCCGGGCTGTCCGATCCGTCGATCCATTTCGTCGCCCAGTCCCAGACAACAACGATGACGGCGATCCTGACCGTGGGCGGTTCGGCGAAGCACCCGAAGATCACCTTGTCCAGCAACCCCGAGATGCCGCAGGACGAGATACTGGCGCAGCTCCTGTTCAATACCACCACATCCAAGCTCAGCCCGTTGCAGCTTGCCGAGATCGCCAGCGCGCTGGCGCAGCTATCGGGAGCAAGCTCGGGGATTGGTGATCCGCTGGAGGCGGTGCGGAACGCGCTGGGACTGGATCGCCTGGCGATCGGTAGCGACAGCGCGGGCAATCCAACCCTGGAGGCTGGACGGTATGTCGCGCGGGGCGTGTATGTCGGGGCCAAGCAGGCGGCGTCGGGCGGTGGCACGCAGGCGACGGTGCAGGTTGATCTGTACAAGGGGTTGAAGCTGGACACCACGGCCGGGACATTGGCGAACAATGCTACCGGCAGCACCGCAGGCACCGAGGGCGCGAGCGTGGGCCTGACCTACCAGTTCCAGTATTAATGCGGGCGGCCTGGAACAAAGCCAGATCACACTCGTTAGCGTGGCATGACCGACAATCCGAAATCTGCCCACGACACCCCGGTTCCCTCCAACGCTGAGAAGGACACCGACGATTGGGTCACCGGCGAGGAAACCATGACCGGTGCCCAGGCGTCCTACCTGAAGCCGTTGTGTGAGGAGGCGCATGAGCCGTTCGACCCCAGCCTGACGAAGGCCGAGGCGTCGAAGATGATCGATACGCTGCAGCAGAAGACCGGGCGCGGCCGATCGCATTGATCCAAACGCGCGCCGTCGCTGCCCTGGACAGACGCGCTGGCAACATCAACCGGCAAACCAAAATCCAGACTTGACGGGCGCGGCGAGTACGAACATATCAGGAACATGCCTCGTCCCGTCACCGTCCAGGACAAGTTGGCGATCCTCGCGGACGCCGCAAAATACGACGCTTCCTGTGCATCTTCAGGCGGGGTGAAACGCAATTCCCGCGAAGGCGACGGCATCGGGTCAACGACCGGCAACGGCATCTGTCATTCCTACACCCCGGACGGCCGTTGCGTTTCGCTGCTAAAGATACTTCTTACCAACTCCTGCATTTACGACTGTTCCTATTGCATCAATCGACGATCCTCGGGCGTGCGCAGGGCAAGGTTCACGGTCGAGGAAGTGGTGGACCTGACGCTGGGGTTTTACAGGCGCAACTATATCGAAGGTCTGTTCCTTTCATCCGGTATCATTCGTTCCTCGGATTATACAATGGAATGTCTGGTCCGTGTCGCCCGCACCTTGCGACAGACACACGCATTCCGGGGCTATATCCATCTTAAGACCATTCCCGACGCCGACCCTGCCTTGATCCGGGAGGCTGGTCTTTATGCCGATCGCCTGTCCATCAATATCGAGATGCCGACAGCCGAATCGCTGCAACGTTTCGCACCGGAGAAGAAAATCGGTTCGATCAGGACGACAATGCGGGACCTTGGTGAACATATCGCCGAGGCAAAGGCCGAGAAGAAGGCTCCGCGCTTCGCGCCGGCGGGGCAAAGCACGCAGTTGATCGTCGGCGCCGATGGCAGCAATGATTCGACGATCCTGAGCACCGCGACGGCACTCTATGGTTCCTATAAGCTGAAGCGGATCTATTACTCCGCCTTCAGCCCGATCCCGGACTCCAGCGCCGCGTTGCCATCCCGTCCGGCACCGCTGGTACGGGAAAACCGGCTGTATCAGGCCGACTGGCTGTTGCGTTTCTATGGGTTCACGGCGGGCGAAATCCTTGATGGTGCGGCAGACGGCATGCTCGATCAGGATATCGATCCGAAGCTCGCCTGGGCATTGCGCAACCGGGATCGTTTCCCGGCCGATGTCAATACGGCAGACCGCGAAATGCTGCTGCGGATTCCCGGACTGGGGGTTCGCTCGGTCGACCGGTTGCTGCAGGCCCGCACACAAACGCGGTTGACGCTGGCGGACGTGCAGCGCCTGACCGGGTCCGTCCGGCGCATGCGCCCCTTCCTGGTCACGGCGGACCACCGCCCGACGCAGGTTCTGGACAAAGCGTCATTGCGGACGATGGTGACAGAGCCGCCCCGACAACTCACGCTGTTTGCATAATGCACACGGCAGTCATTGCCCAACCGGACGATCTTGCTGCATTCCGCACCTACGCTCGGCGTCTACTGGCCGCGAAGGCGAATCCGGCTACAGTCATCTGGACAGACATAAGTCATGGCAACCTGTTCGATGAGGCTGTCGGTGAAGCCGAGCGGGTGGCGCCTGTGCCGCGTAGTTTCGTTTCGTTGGCCGAAGCCGTTGCTTGTCATCGAAACCGGGACCGCTGGTCGTTACTGTATCAGGCGTTCTGGCGGTTAGCGCATGGGGAGCGTCTATTGTTACGGAACGAGGCCGACCCGTTGGTGCACCGCCTGAACCGCATGGCGACCGCCGTCCGGCACGACCAGCACCGGATGACCGCCTTCGTCCGCTTCCGCGCCGTAACGGATGGAGACGAGGTGTATTATGCCGCTTGGTATGAACCGCAGCATTACGTGCTGCGCCGTACGGCATGTTTCTTTATCGACCGATTTGCGGCGATGCGATTTTCGATCCTGACACCCGATCTCAGTCTCCACTGGGACCGACAGGAGAGTCATTTTGGTCCGGGCATGACCCGGACGGAGTCAGAGCCGCCGGACGCGGTGGAGGAAGGCTGGAAGCGCTACTACGCCGCCACCTTTAATCCGGCCCGCAGTAACCCCGATTTAATGGCGCGACACATGCCGCGCCGTTTCTGGCGCAACTTGCCGGAGGCGGCGTCGATCCACGACCTTGTGACCGACGCCGGAC
>DAICYU010000396.1:296-4504 GCA_027311485.1 Acetobacteraceae bacterium | reverse complement strand
CAAGTGGCCCAGAATACCCGGGCTGGCGATACCGTTGCCGGGGGGCTCGTCCCCTCCTTGGCAGTCTCCATCCTATTTTCTCCATGCCGGGGGTCGTTGGTGCCCCCGTCGTGACCCTACTGGCGGGTCAGGATGGCAGCAAGGCGAGCGTCCCAACAAAGTTCCATACGGTACCTTCGGCCGAGGGGGACGATGCCAGTACTCCCCAAAAATAAGGAGGTCGCCGGGACTTCTGGAGGCTTTAGCCATTCAGGTGCCGCGGCTGGCATGCCCGTGCCGGAACGGTAGGGCCGTATCGGCCTGCTCTCCGTGACGAAATAATAATTATGCCGGCTCTCCGAACACCAGTCGGCGTCGCTCCGAAAGGCTCGAATCGGGCGTGTGAAACCTGTTCGATGCCTACGCCTCGACGTCCTTGATCGCTTGGGCCCTTTGATCTCTTGGCGTTGCGCCGGCCCGGGGCGCTGTCAAAGGCGACGAGATATATGGACCAGGCCTAAGGTCGTTGTGCCGGTTCGTCACCTGATTCGTTGCTTTGGTCCAATCCTCATCCGGTTTCCATTTCGTTGATAATTCACAGGTGAACGCCCCCGATTAAACCGCTATTACCGGCACCATGACACGCCGCAACAATTTTGATCTGCTTCGCCTCTTGTTCGCAACCCTTGTGGTTTACTCCCATGCATTTCCGCTAGCCGGTTCAGCGGAGCCTTCCGTATGGGGGAGCAGCTTCGGCAACCTCGCGGTCAGCGGCTTTTTTGTAATCAGCGGCTATCTCATCACCGGAAGTTATCTGAGTTCCCCCAGGCTGTTACGATTTTCTCTCAGTCGCCTCCTTCGCGTCGTGCCGGGTCTGGTCGTCGCACTGACGGTCACCGGCGTGGTGTCAGACCAGTGCGACAGTTTTCGCGGCAACCCGGTGCCTTATATCGCCAACGGGCCGATCTGGACGCTGACGTGGGAAATACTGTGCTATGCGCTGGTGCCTTTAATGGGTGCACTTGGCGCGCTCAGTGCCTCCAGCTTGCCGGGCGTGTTGGCCGCGGCGTGGTTGGTGTATGCGTCGCATTTCGGCAGCGTCGAGCCATTCTTTCTGATTATCGCGCCGCTATTTCTTCTGTTTCTGTCTGGCGCGTTTCTGCAGGTCATGGATCGTGGCCGTATTCCCGTGATTTCTTTAGTGATCCTCGCATTCGCTGCGTACGTGCCCCTGTTTCAGTGGGTCAGCGTACTTATCCGCGACAACATCGTGTTCCTTTGGGGCGTGCCCCTCTCCGATCAGCAGGTGATGCGAACCATCCTCCTGGCATGCCTACCATCCGTGGTGATCTACCTCGGCGCACGGGCGCCGGTTCTGGGCGTGCTGCGGCACGACATCTCCTATGGGATCTACATTTATGGCTGGCCAGTCAGTCAGACCGTCGTGTTCCTGCAGCCCGGGATTGGTCCCTTGGCGCTTTTTGGGGAGACCATGGCAGTAACGGTCCTGATCGCATTCGCATCCTGGCGGCTGATCGAGAAGCCGGCTCTCGCGGTACGGCGGTTCCTGGCCTGATAAATGCACGAATGGCCTGATCACCGACTGCGACGCTGATCCCCGCCCCCCCGGGCAGGCCGGCCCAGTGGAATCACACCACATGGTCCGACCGCAACGCGCAGCGATCCGCCGTTTCCGCGTTTTCAAACTGTACCGTGGCATGGCCAATGCCAAAACGCTCCCGCACCTCCAGCGCGATCTGGCACAACAGCCCGCTGTCGGCCCCGGCATCCTCGCGCACCAGATGTGCGGTCAGTGCCGTCTCGGTCGTGCTCATGGCCCAGATGTGCAGGTCGTGCACTTCGCTCACGCCGGGCAGGGCGCCAAGATACCGGCTTACATCGTCCTGATCGATGCCGCGCGGCACGGCGTCCAGCGACAGGTTTACTGAATCGCGCAACAGCGACCACGTTCCGACGATGATGACAAGACTGACGACCAGGCTCACCGCCGGGTCCAGCCACAGCCAGCCGGTAAGCATGATGATGCCGCCGGCAACCGCCACGCCGAATGTCAGCAACGCGTCGGCCGCCATGTGCATGAACGCGGCCTTGATGTTCAGGTCGCCCTTGCGCCCGGACATGAACAGCCAGGCGGTGATCCCGTTCACGAAGATGCCTGCGACCGCGACGACCATGATAACCAGGCCGCCCGCCGGATCCGGCGTAATCAGGCGCTGAATCGCCTCCCACGCGATGCCGCCGGTGACGAGCAGCAGGATGATGGCATTCGCCAGCGCCGCCAGGATCGACGAACGGCGCAATCCATACGTAAACTGTCCGCTCGGCCTGCGTTTGCTCAGCCAGGCGGCAAGCCAGGCGCCCAGCAGCCCGGCCACATCACCCAGGTTATGGCCCGCATCCGCCAGCAGCGCGACGGAATGGGCGGAGATGCCCCAGAACGCCTCCGCCACGATGTAGGCGGTATTCAGTCCCACACCAATCGCGAACGCCCGTCCAAAATCCACCGGCGCATGATGGTGTCCGCCGCCGCCATGCTGATGGGTGTGCACATGGTCGCGTGCGTGGTCATGCCCGTGGTCGTGGTCATGCCCGGCCTCCTGGCGCTGCTCGGTATGCCGGTGGTTATGATCGTGATCGGCCATGGACTGGGCTCCGGGGCGGGGTGGACGGCGCGCCTGTTACTCTATAACGATATCTGAGTAGGTGTTCCGATGTTTTGGGGTTATGTGGCCATGCCGCCCGCCGCGTCAATCACGCCGAACCAGATCGCAGAGCTTGCCGACATGTTCCGGATGATGGCTGATGCAAGCCGCCTGGCCATCATCCTGGCCTGCCTGGAGGCGCCGATTTCAGTGTCTGAGATTGCCGCCCGCACCGGATTGTCGGCAAATCTGGTCAGCCACCATCTCCGCCTGCTGCGCGCCGCGCGAATCCTGCGGGCGGAACGCCGGGGCAAGCAGATCTTCTACGCCGAGGCTGATCAGCATATCCGTCATACGATCGGCGATATGGTCGCCCATGTGACAGAGCCGCGGCAGGTCGCTGCCGGCGTCGCGTGATCGCCTGGACAGGTTGATCGGCCGGCGACGACGCGACGCTTGGTGCCGGGGGCGGAACGGTGCATGATGCCGCCCATGTCCAGGCAGGCTGCACATTCCTCTCGCGACCGCGGCGCCGCAACGGCCAAGCCGCCACGACGCCAACGGGCCGTTGCGTTGGCAAGGCGGCCGTTTCGTGTGCTCCGATGGCTCCTGCCCGCCACGCTTGCGCTGGTTGTGTTCCTGGCCGGGTTCATCCTGGATACAGCCGGCCTGATCAGGTTGTTCTGGGCCAGTGTGACAGGCTACTTCGGCATGCCGGCGCGGATCGGCGCCGTCGCAGCGGCCCTGGTGTGCGCTGCCCCGTTGCTCCGCGTCGCCTACCGCCACGTGGCTACGCCCGCCCCCGCACCTCGCGCATCCCGGCAACGGCCACCACGCCGCGCGGCAGCCAAGCCCGGGGCGCGGACAGAGATTCCGTCCGGCGGCATGGCCAGTCCGGGTCCCGGCAAGCGGCCGCGGCGGGCGGCGGTGCCCGAGGATGCCGGTGCGGCTGGCCCGCCACCAAGCCGCGGACGCAAGGCGCAACGTCCGACAAACGCCCCTGACCCCGGCGAAGCCAAGCAGCCCCGCCAACGTCCGGGCCGGCGGCCGGAGTAGGCAGCTCGTCAGCGGGGCGTGGCGTCAGCGCGTGATTCGCCGGCGCCCCGGTACGGCGATGCCAGCGGGGCACGCCGCATCAGGGAAGCTGCGCCCCCTGCACATCGACGAACAGCGAATAGATCGATGTGCTCGCCGTCATGAACAGCCGGTTCCGCTTCTTCCCACCGAAGCAGAGATTGGCACACCCTTCCGGCAGATGGACCTTGCCGATCAGATCGCCATCCGGGGCATAGCAGCGCACGCCGTCCTCGGCCGGATCAGCCCAGCCCATGCTGCACCAGACATTGCCTTTGCCATCCACGCGCAACCCGTCGGTCATGCCCGGCAGGAAGTTCTCGGCGAACACCCGCCCATTGCGCAGCCGCGCGCCATCCACGTCGAAGCGCCGGATGTGGGACGGGCCGCCGTGGGTCACGCCCGTATCGACGACGTACAGACAGCCTCCGTCTGGCGAGAAGGCAATTCCGTTCGGCCGCACGAAGTCATCAGCCACGACCGTCAACGCCC
>DAICYU010000396.1:0-286 GCA_027311485.1 Acetobacteraceae bacterium | reverse complement strand
GGTCGGTGAACCAGACCGCGCCATCGGATGCCACCACGATGTCGTTCGGTGCGTTCAGCTTCTTGCCGTCGAACGAGTCGGCGAGCACGGTGATCCGGCCATTCAACTCGGTGCGGGTGACGCGCCGGGTATCATGCTCACAGGTAATCAGCCGCCCCTCACGGTCGCGGGTGTTGCCGTTCGAATGATTCGACGGGGCACGGAACACGCTGACATGCCCGTCATCCTCCAGCCACCGCATGATCCGGTTGTTCGGAATGTCGCTCCACAGAAGATAGCCGCCATC
>DAICYU010000395.1 GCA_027311485.1 Acetobacteraceae bacterium | reverse complement strand
CTTCCTTGTAGGCATCGGTCAGCACACTGTTCGGCTGGTCGTGCATTGCGCGCAGGTTGCGCGTGTGCCGGCTGTTGCCGCCACGGAACGCCTTGGGGGCGCTTTCAATCAGGATCACGCTGGCGCCGGCTTGGCGCGCCGTGATGGCGGCGCACAGGGCGGCATTGCCGCCGCCGGCGATCAGCACGTCATAAGTCTTGGTTCGATCGGGCATCCGGACCTCCAAACCGCTTAGTATGAATGGTTTACGGATCGTGCAAGGCGTGCGATGGGCGGAAGGGTTGGAAGACGGAGGAGGGGCCGACATGCCCGAACAGTCCTGGCACGAAATCGTGCGGAATGTGCTGAAGCGGCACAACGTGAGTCTGGTCACCTATGTGCCGGACAACGTGCTGCGGCCGTTAATCGACGGGGTGCACGCCGACCCGTTCTTCACCGCCTTTGCCTGCACGCGGGAGGAGGAGGCGCTGGGAATCAATGCCGGCGCCTGGATGGGCGGCACGCGCGGCATCCTGCTGATGCAGACCAGCGGCTTCGCCACCCTGCCGAACGTGCTGGCGTCCTTGTCCGTGCCGTTCCAGATCCCGACGCTGATGATGGTGTCCGAGCGCGGCACGCTGGGTGAGTTCAATATCGGCCAGTCGCTGGTGGCGCGGACGATGCGTCCGGTGCTGGATGCGCTGGCGATCGAGCATCACACCATGACTCGGCTGGATGAGGCCCAGTTCATCGTTGACCGCAGCATCACCCAGGCCGTGGCGACGCGGGCGCCGGTCTGCTTCATCCTGTCGCCGCTGTTGACCGGTGGCAAAGTGTTCGCGAAGTAAGGAGGGCCGGGACATGGCTTCGTTGTTGAACCACCCGGTCAGCCGGGACCAGGCGAAGGTGATGAATCGTTTCGACATCACCAAGCGGCTGGTCGATCTGCTGCATCAGGATGAGGCGGTGATCGGCGGCATCGGCTACACCAATTTCGACCTGTGGGCGGCGTCGTCCGGCCCGAACGGGCGGCGGCAGCAGAATTTCTATATGCTGGGCAGCATGGGGCTGGCGGTGCCGATCGCGCTGGGCGTGGCGTTGGCGCAGCCGGTGCGCAAGGTGTTCGCGCTGGAGGGGGACGGGTCGATCCTGATGCAGCTTGGGTCACTGTCCACGGTGGCGGCGCGGGCGCAAAAGAATCTGTGCGTCGTGATCATGGACAACGGCGCCTATCAGATTACCGGCGGGCAGATGACGATGACCGGGCAGGGGGCGGATGTAGTCGGCATCGCCCGAGCGTCCGGGCTGGCGCAGAGCGCGTGGGCGGCCGACGAAGAGGCGTTTGCCGAACTGATCCGGCTGGCGTTGAAGGAGGACGGTCCATGGTTGATCGGGTGCCGGATTGATGCAGGCAAACCGGTGGACACGACCGAGCGGGACCCGTCCCGGATTCGGGATAATTTCATGCGCGGTTTGGGGGTGAAGGGGTAGTTGCGCCTAGCCTGTGCCGTCGCGGAGAAGACCAAGTGGTTGTTTGTAGCGCGCTGTTACTGTGCTTATTCAGTGTTTCGGGGGAGCCTGACTGCCAGCCTTTGTCAGGTCCTCTGCCGGCCATGGCCGGGCGCGCGTAAACCCGGGTCGGAAAATTGCCGGATCGGCGAGATGGCGCCACCCCTCTCGGATCCGGCGCCCGCTGCCCATGGCAGTTGATACACCGGTCTACTATTGACGCTGCACGTCACGCCGGCCGATGTGGATGACTGCGCGGATCATCGCCCGCAGGGTGGCCTGGTCGCTCTCGGTCAGGGTCCAACGCCAGTTGCTGGTCAGCCGTGCAGATCAGCCAGGCCGTCGGATCATCGCATGGCGCGACGCGGGGCGTTTCATCCCCGCCAACCGTGCTCACCGGCATGATCCTACGCGCACTGGTGTCTTTCGCCATAATTCGGCATCTGCCGGCGAATGTGGCGCGCTCACTCTCGTTATCGTGACAAAATTGCTAATGGCAGACCCTTTCGCTTCCGTGGATCTTGGTCAAGATGCGGTCGCCTTTGGCAAAGACCAGTCTGGGTATGGAACGGAACATTGCACAATCAATCTAAATCGTACGATTCATGATCCGTGCCGCTACCCAACCAGAAACCAACGTGAGGAAACACATGAAGCTGCGCGAACAACTCATGGCCGGATCGACGTTAATTCCCTCTGTACTCGGTCTTGTCGCTGCCTTGGGCCTTGGTGGACAAGCGTACGCCCAGAACACGCCGACCGCAAAAGAATTTGTCAACGCCGCCAATGATCCGGCGAACTGGATCCTGCCGGCAAAGAGCTACACCGGCAACCATTACACAACATCAACAAAAATTACCCCGGCCAATGTTGGCAATCTGAAGCTGGCATGGAAGTTCACCCTGGATGATGCAGGGCCGCTGGAAGTTTCTCCGATCATCTATCATGGCACGATGTACGTCACCTCAGCGCATGATCATGTGTATGCCCTGGATGCAGCCACCGGGAAGCTGAAGTGGCAATTCAAGGACAGCCCCCACGTGATTTCTTTCGCGGCCAACCGCGGCATCGCGTTGATGGACGGAAACGTTTATATCGGCACGCTTGATGGCCACCTGATTGCGCTGAATGCCGAGACCGGGGCGAAGGTCTGGGACAAGGTAACGGTCGACGACACCGCGAACTCGTTCTACACGATGGCGCCGGTGCCGTATCATGACCCGAACACGAACCAGGACATGCTTTTCCTGGGTGTTTCGGACGGCGACTGGGGCGGCAACGGCAACATGTCGGCCTACGATCCGAAGGACGGACACGTTATCTGGCGGTGGGAGACGGTGCCCGGCCCTGGCCAACCGGGCCATGATACCTGGAGCGGTGACTCGTGGAAGCGCGGAGGTGCGTCGACCTGGGGGGGGGTGACAATTGATACAGACACCCACACGATGTATTTGAACCTCGGCAATCCTGGCCCGGATTTCCTGGGTTCCGTGCGCCAGGGCGACAACCTGTACTCCGATTCGATGGTCGCCCTCGACATCTCGGGTTCGCAGCCGAAGCTGAAATGGTATCATCAGTTCATTCCGCATGACACGCATGACTGGGATCCGCCGATGCAGCCGGTCCTGTTCACCGGCAAGGCGAACAAGAGCAGCGTCAAGATGGTCGCCACCGGCGACAAGGCGGGGAATTTCTGGATCCTGGATGCGGAGACCGGAAAGCTGATGAACCATACTGTCACCAGCTTCCAGAAGGGGCAGAATGAGGCGCCGAGCCTGGAGGGCAATATTGCGTGCCCCAATACGTTGGGTGGGATCGAATACCAGGGCGGCGCCTTCGACCCGGCGACGAATGCATTTTATGTGCCGAGTCAAAATGAATGTGGCCGGTGGACCGCGAGCAAGGATGTGATTTATATTGCCGGGCAGTTTTACCTGGGCGGCGACTTCCCCAAGCTGGTTGGTCCGAATACCGGACAGATGAATGCGATTGACGTCGACACTGGTATCTTCAACTGGCGGCATCACTTCAACCTGCCGAACTATGGCGGCGCCCTGGTTACGGCGTCCGGCCTGGTATTCTCCGGCAACCTTGGCGGCGCCGAGAACGCTTTCGATGCGAAGACCGGCAAACTACTGTGGAGCTATAATACCGGTTCGTTCATCCAGGCGCCCAGCGAGGCGTATGAAGTCAATGGCAAAGGATATATCGTGGTCGCAGCCGGCCTGGCAGGCAACGCCGCAATCCCTGAGCTGCCGAAAGGCACTCAGAAGCCCGTCATTTGCGTTTTCGCAGAGAAGTAATCCGGCTTCATGCGATACGTTTCATTACGGAGCTTCCAGCCGGCCCAAATCTTTGGGCCGGCCTTTCTTCTCTTAACAGCACTGCTTCTTCCGCAAGCATCCTGGGCAGCCGATGCAACAGGCGGCGATCACCAGCAGGCGGTGGCGGCCCTGACGGACGTCAAAGCTGCGATCGCCGAGATTGTGCAGGCTGATTCGACCTACGCCACGAATAAGAATATCTATTATCGGGCAAGTCAGCGTGCCATCAACGCCCTCGCTGGCGCGCACGGGGCGGGCTACGTCGCCGAACCAGGCTCGCCCGGCGATGCCCAGGGTGCAATCGGCCATATTGATGCGCTGTTGGACCGTCAGGATACGCCGGCGTGGTCCACGTCCTTGCATGGCGCGGAGGCGAATATCCGGGCGGCGATTGTGCACCTGAGCGACGCCACGCATGCACACGAGCTGATGGACTACGAAATCGCCGTTTCACGCGCTTTGACCTACCTGCAAGTCGCACGGGGGCGGGCAACCGAAACGGGCCTTTTCGGTGGGTTGGAGGGCGCGCTTGCCACCACGGTGTTGGGTATTCCCGCCGATGCTCGCCAGCAGGATGCCTGTGCCGGACCGCCCTCGACGGCACCTGCCTACGGTACTCACGAGGGTTATCTGGCGTGGATAGCCATCCCCAACGGCGACGGTAAGCACGGGCTGGCGGAGGATACCGGCGCGAC
>DAICYU010000394.1 GCA_027311485.1 Acetobacteraceae bacterium | reverse complement strand
GAGGCTGGAGCCGCCGATCAGGATCAGGAACCCGGCGATGGCCGGCCCGACGGCCCGGGTCAGGTTGAAGCCGATGCCATTGAGGGCGATGGCCTGCACCATATCCTCCCGCGGGACAAGCTCGGGGACGATGGCGCTCCAGGCCGGCTGGGTCAGGGCGGAGCCGATGCCGATCGCGAAGGTCAGCGCCAGCAGCGTGCTGGCGGTCATCATGTGCATCACGGTCAGCGTGGCCAGCAATGTGGCGGCGGCGATGGTCCAGCATTGCGCGCCGAGGAGAAAGATGCGGCGATCGACGATGTCGGCGAGCGCGCCGCCGGGCAAGGCGAGCAGGAACACCGGCATGATGGTCGCTGCCTGTACCATGGCGACGATCAGCGGTTGCGGCGCCAGCGACGTCATGAGCCACCCGGCGCCGGTGTTTTGCAGCCAGGTGCCGAGCCAGCCGATGACGCTGGCGGTCCACAGGTGGCGGAAGGTGCGGTGGCGCAAGGGCGCCAAGGCGGCAGGCATCCGCATCATCGCCGCCCGGCCTTGGACACGCACGCAGGTTGGCGCTGTCGGGCCTGAGTGGAGCCATCCTGGCGACCGTCGCCGACAGCGGGATTGGGAGACCGGGACATTTCCATGAACGCGGACCCTCTGGTTGTTTCTGATCTGGTCTGGGCGTGGTCGATCGGCGCACGGCCGCGGCGCCGGCGGCACCGGGGTGAGCGGATCGTAGCCTATACAGACCGGTTACAGGTTGGATTTTCCGCCGGGCGGCCGCTCCCGCGATCGAAAGACCCGCGCCGGTGCCGTGGTGCCCGATTGGCGCGAGATCGGTACCGGCGCCATATACGCATCGCACGGCCCGGGTTGCGTGGCCCCCGGCGGCGGTCCACGTCGGGCAGTCCGGCGCGCGCGGCTGGGGCCGCGTGGGCGGACGATCTGGCGCACCCGGCGGCCGTGGCGCATACTGTGCTGGAATTGCAAGGGGAAGTGTGTCGTGCCCGTCGAAAAGCAAGCTTACCGTGAGGCGATGGCCCGTTTGGGCGCGGCGGTGAATGTGATCACCACGGACGGTCCGGCTGGCCGGGCGGGCTTTACTGCGAGTGCGGTAACCAGTGTGACGGATACGCCGCCGACCCTGCTGGTCTGCGCCAACCGGACAAACGATTCGTATCCGGCCATGCGGCAGAACGGCGTCCTGTGCGTGAACACGCTCACCCCAGCACAGGAAGGGCTGTCACCCGTGTTCGCCGGTATGACACAGCACACGATGAATGAGCGGTTTGACGGTTACGCCTGGCATCGGCTTGCAACCGGGGCACCGGTCCTGGACCAGGCGGTGGTGGTGTTCGACTGCCGGATCGACCAGATCGTCGAGGTGGGGACGCATGACGTGTTCTTCTGCACGGTCGAAGCTGTGCGGACCGGGTCGGCGCATGAGGGGTTGATCTACTACGGACGCGGCTACCACCGGGTTTCGGTCGGCTAGTGTCGCGAACCAGAAGCTCGTCATATTGAATTTGGCCCTGGTTCGCGACACGAGCCCTTTGATTTCAGTGGCCTGCTAGGCCCCTGCGTCCGTCGCTCAGTGCGACGAACTTCGGGGGCAGGACACTAGACGAGGATCAGATCGTCGCGGTGGATCATTTCATCGCGGCCGCGCCAGCCCAGGATCGTCTCGATCTGATCAGACCGGTGGCCGGCAATCCGTTCGGCATCGGTGCTGGCATAGGCAGACAGGCCGCGGCCCAGAACCGTGCCATCCGGGCCGACGATTGTGACCGCGTCGCCACGTTCGAACGTGCCTTCAACCGCACGCACGCCGGCGGGCAGAAGTGAGCTGCCATTGGCCAGCGCCCTGGCCGCGCCGGCGTCCACCATAAGCACGCCAAGGGGCGCCAGGGAGCCTGCGATCCATCGCTTGCGGGCCGTGCGCCCTTCCGGCGCCGGCAGGAACCAGGTGCAACGGGCGCCACGCTCCAGCGCCTGCAGCGGACGCTCGACATAGCCGACGGCGATCGCCATGGCACAGCCGGCCTGGGTGGCGATCCGGGCGGCGACAAGCTTGGTGCGCATGCCGCCGGACGAGTAACCGGGTGGCGGCTCACCGCCCATCGCCTCAATTTCCGGCGTAACGGCGTCAACGACGGGAATATGCGCGGCGTCCGGATCGCGCCTTGGATCGGCGGTATAAAGACCGTCTATATCGGACAGCAGCACCAGCTGGTCGGCCTGCACCATCTCGGCCACCCGGGCGGCGAGGCGGTCGTTGTCGCCGAAGCGAATCTCCGAGGTGGCAACGGTGTCGTTTTCGTTGATCACCGGGATGCAGCCCAGGCTCAACAGCGTGTTCAGCGTCGCACGGGCGTTCAGGTAACGACGCCGGTCCTCGGTATCCTCCAGCGTGAGCAGAAGCTGGGCCGCCGTCAGGGCGCGGGCCGACAGGGCCTGGGTCCAGGCCTGTGCCAGACGGATCTGGCCGACAGCGGCAGCGGCCTGCTTTTCTTCCAGGCGCAGGCGCTTCTGGGTCAGGCCAAGGCTGCGGCGCGCCAGGGCGATCGCGCCGGACGAGACGACGATGACATCGGTGCCGCGGTCACGCAGGGTCTGGATGTCGGCAGCGACGCTGTCCAGCCACGCCGCCCGGGGCGCGGCCTGCTTCTGATCGACCACAAGGGCACTGCCGATCTTGACGACAATGCGCTGGGCGGCAGCGATCGTCGGGATCACGCAGCCCGGTCCTGCCGTGCGGTGTGAATGGTGTTCTGCAACGTCCTGAGGACCTCGGGGACGCCCGCACCGGTGGCACCCGACAGCAGGAACACGGGGCGACCGGACGCCTTGCGCAGGGCGGCCAGCCGAGCGGATGCTTCTCGCGGGGTCATCGCGTCGGACTTGTTAAGGCCGATGATTTCGGGCTTGTCGGCAAGGCCGCCGCCGTAGGCTTCCATCTCAGCCCGGATGGTGCGCCACGCCTTCACCACGTCACCGGCGGCGCCATCGACCAGATGCAGCAGCACGGCGCAGCGTTCGACATGACCCAGGAAGCGGTCACCAAGGCCGGCGCCTTCATGCGCGCCCTCGATCAGACCGGGAATATCGGCCAGGACGAATTCCTCGGCGGTCGACAGGCGGATGACGCCAAGCTGCGGGTGCAGCGTGGTGAACGGATAGTCTGCAATCTTCGGACGGGCCGCCGACACAACGGACAGGAAGGTGGACTTGCCGGCATTGGGCAAGCCGACCAGGCCAGCGTCGGCGATCAGTTTCAGGCGCAGCCAGACCCAAAGCTCCTCACCCGGCCAGCCTTTGGTGGCCTTGCGCGGCGCGCGATTGGTGGATGTCTTGTAGTGCGCGTTACCGAAGCCACCATCGCCGCCGCGCAACAGCGTGATCCGCTTTCCAGCCGTATCGAGGTCGGCCAGCATGGTTTCCTGGTCGTCGCCGAAAACCTGCGTACCGACGGGAACGGTAATGACAACGTCACTGGCACCGGCGCCGGTGCGATCGGATCCTGCCCCGTTGCCACCCTTCGGCGCGCGGAAATGCTGCGTGTAGCGGAAGTCGATCAGCGTGTTCAGGTTCGGCTCCGCGACGAAGACGATATCGCCGCCCTTGCCGCCGTTGCCACCATCGGGGCCGCCGAACTCGATAAACTTTTCCCGCCGTAATGCGACCACACCGTCGCCGCCGTCACCCGAGCGGAGATAGATCTTGGCTTGGTCGAGGAATTTCATAACAGGATACCAAACAGAACGGGGGCCGGCTATGCACCGGCCCCCGGTATATAGGCGTTGTCGAGGGTCCGGCGCTACTCGGCCGCAACCGGCAACGGCAGAACGGAAATATGCACCTTGCCTTCGGACTTGCGCGTGAACTTCACGGTGCCGTCGACCAAAGCAAAAATGGTATGGTCCCGGCCGAGACCGACGTTGGTGCCCGGATACCACTTGGTGCCGCGCTGACGCACCAGGATGTTGCCGGCGATGACCTTTTCACCGCCGAACTTCTTGATGCCGAGGCGCCGGCCTTCCGTATCGCGCCCGTTGCGTGACGAGCCGCCTGCCTTTTTATGTGCCATGGCGGGTTACTCCTGCGTTTGGGTGGTGGTTTCCACAGCGGCCGGATCGACACCGGAGATCACGCCGGCTGATTCCGCAGCATCAAGCGCTGCTGGCGGGACCGCATCGGCCTGCGCCGTATAGGTCTGGCCGTTGGCGTTGATGCCGGCAACCCGCAGCACGGTGACATGCTGGCGGTGGCCATTGCGGCGGCGGCTGTTCTGCCGGCGGCGCTTCTTGAAGATGATGACCTTGTCCAGCCGGTCCTGCGCGATGACAGTGGCCGTGACCGAGGCATCGGCAACGATGGGGGCGCCTACGGTCAGGTTCCCGTTGATGCCGACAGCAAGAACATCCGTGAACGTCACTGTTCCGCCGGCTTCGGCGTCCAGCTTCTCGACCTTCAGTACCGCGTTCGGAGTGACGCGATACTGTTTTCCGCCAGTGCGGATGACAGCG
>DAICYU010000393.1 GCA_027311485.1 Acetobacteraceae bacterium | reverse complement strand
CGTTCCGGATGAGCTGAACCCGATGCCGGGCGATGTGGTCGTGGTGCCGCTGAACCGGCGGGAGGAGGTCGGCGTGGTCTGGGACGGTGGCCCGGATCAGGCTGTGCCGCCGCATAAGCTGAAATCGGTGGCCGGCATCCTGGATACGCCGCCGATGGGCGAATCCCTGCGCCGCTTCGTGGATTGGATCGCCGCCTATACGCTGTCCCCACCCGGGGAGGTGTTGGCCATGGCGCTGCGCGTCGCCTCCCACACCATGCGCCCCGTGGCAATGTACCGGCGGGTGGAAACGCCGCCGCCGGTCCGCCTGACCCCGGCGCGGCAGCTCGTACTCGCCGCGTTGGCTCGGCAGGAGCCTCGGGCGGCCGCCGACCTGTTGCGGGAAACCGGCGTCAGCAGCGCCGTGCTGCGCGGCATGCTGGACGCCGGGCTGCTGATGCAGGAGCATGTGCTGCCGGGGGCGCCGTTCCAGCATCCCGATCCCGATCATCCGGGACCGCCGCTGTCACCGGTGCAGCAGGAGGCCGGGGTCGCACTGCGGGACGCGGTGGAGAAGCGCGCCTTCTCGGTCACGCTGCTGGATGGTGTGACGGGCTCCGGCAAGACCGAGGTGTATCTGGAAGCCGTCGCCGCCTGCCTGCGCGCCGGGCGGCAGGCGCTGGTGATGCTGCCGGAGATTGCCTTGTCCTCGCAATGGACCGAACGGTTCCAGCGGCGTTTTGGCGTCGCGCCGGCCGTGTGGCACTCGGACCTGGGGTCGCGCACCCGCAAGATCACCTGGCAGGCGGTGGCCGAGGGACAGGCGCCGGTCGTGGTGGGGGCCCGTTCGGCGCTGTTCCTGCCCTTCCCGGATCTGGGCCTGATCGTGGTGGATGAGGAGCACGAGGCGGCGTTCAAGCAGCAGGACGGCGTGGTGTACAACGCGCGTGACATGGCGGTCGTGCGCGCTCGGCTGTCCCACTGTCCCGCTGTTCTGGTTTCGGCAACGCCGAGCCTCGAGACGGTGGCGAATGTGGAGTCGGGGCGGTACGGGCATTTGCGGCTGGCCAGCCGGCATGGCGGGGCCAGCCTGCCGAAGGTGACGCTGATCGACCTGCGGGAGACGCCGCCGGAGCGTGGGCGGTTCCTGGCGCCGCCGCTGGTCGAGGCGGTGAAGAAAACCCTGGCGCGGGGCGAACAGGCGATGCTGTTCCTGAACCGCCGCGGCTATGCGCCGCTGACACTATGCCGGGTGTGCGGGCACCGGATGCAGTGCCCGAACTGCACCGCCTGGCTGGTGGAGCATCGCACCCGGCACCAGTTGTTGTGCCACCATTGCGGCCACACCATCCCGATTCCGCCGGAATGTCCGGCCTGCGCCGCCGCCGACAGCCTGACCCCCGTCGGCCCGGGCATCGAGCGGATCACCGAGGAGGCGGCGCAGGTGTTTCCCGACGCCCGCCGCCTGATCATGGCGAGTGACACGATTGCCGGGCCGCACGCCGCCGCCGCCGCCGCGCACGCCATCGAGGACCGCGCGGTGGATATGATCATCGGCACGCAGCTGGTCGCCAAGGGCTGGCATTTTCCGCATCTGACGTTTGTCGGCGTGGTCGATGCCGACCTGGGGCTGGCGGGCGGCGAGCTGCGCGCCTCGGAACGGACGGTGCAGTTGCTGCATCAGGTTGCCGGCCGAGCGGGGCGGGCTGAGGCGCCGGGCCAAGTGATGCTGCAGACGTTCGTGCCGGATCATCCGGTGATGCAGGCGCTGCTGCACGGCGACCTGGACGCCTTCATGGATAGCGAGGCCGAGGCTCGGCGGGACGGCGAATGGCCGCCCTATGGCAGGCTGGCGGCGTTGATCGTCAGTGCCGATACGTCGCTGCTGGCGGATACGGTGGCGCGGGACCTTGGCTGGGCGGCACCGACCGGGGATGGGGTCGTGGTGCTGGGGCCGGCGCCGGCGCCGATGGCGCTGCTGCGCGGGCGGCACCGGCGGCGGCTGTTGCTGAAGGTGCGCCGGGACGTGGCGGTGCAGCCGATCCTGCGCCAATGGCTGGATGCGGTGAAGGTGCCCGCCGGTGCGCGGGTGGACATCGACGTCGACCCGATTTCGTTTCTGTAGGCATATAGGTCCCGGAGCAGGCTTAAGGTCGCCGGTCAGATGATGAGGGTTCCTGGCGCCGCCTTTCAGGCAATGGGGCGTATCTATTCTCGGGCCGGTCCAGGCCGCTCGCGCAGGCTGCGTACATCCACCGTGGACGGCGGTTCGACAGGTGCCGCGGCGATCCTTGAGTCGGCCAACGCGGTGATCAGGATTTCCGCGCCCTCGACCGTTGGCAGATCGACGAAGACGCAGCCTGTTGTCAGCATTCTTCCATGGCCCGCTTCGCGCGCAGCAGCGTCATGCCGCGGCGAACCAGGGGGAGCGTCCGGTCCGCCGTTTCAGGGCTGCCCGACCCCGCATTCGGCGCGGGATGAACACGGCGGATGAACCGGACGCCACGCGGTCGATGGTCCGGATTTGGCCTTCCGCGGCTGCGGCGTCACGCCACACGTGACATTTCCCCGGCCGGGGCACCAGCCGACGAACACGCCGATCGCAGCGACAATGGCAAGGGGGTGCTTGAGGCAGGCGGGCAGTTCGGCATACTCCGGCGGCCGGTACGGGCTGCGCTTTGCCTCCCGTCGCGACGAATGCTGGAGTGTTCATGCCCGCCTATTGGCTTGTGAAGTCCGAGCCGGATGCCTTTTCCTGGGATCAGCAGGTCGCCAACCGGGTGGAACCCTGGACCGGCGTGCGCAACCATGCCGCGAAGAACAACCTCAAGGCAATGCAACGCGGCGATCAGGCGTTCTTCTATCACTCCAATATTGGCAAGCAGATCGTCGGCATCGTCGAGGTGGTGCGGGAGGCGTATCCCGACCCCACGGCCGAATCCGGCGACTGGGTCTGCGTTGACATGAAGGCGGTCCGCCCGCTGCAACGTCCGATCTCCCTGGCCGAGATCAAGGCCGACCCGCAGCTGGCCGACCTGCCGTTGATCCGGCAGTCTCGGTTATCGGTCATGCCGATCGCCAAGCCGTATTGGGAGAAGATATGCCGGATGAGCCAGCAGCGCAGCTGATCCCGCCCGCGATGCGGGTACTGTGCCGGGTGGAGGATCTGCCGGATGGGGCGGGAAAGGGCTTTCCGGCCGCGCCGGGGCGCTTCACCGGCCTGTTCGCGATCCGCCAGGGCAAAGCCGTACGGGTCTATGTCAATGCCTGCCCGCATATCGGCACGCCGCTGGACTGGGTGCCGGACCGGTTCCTGTCGGCCGATGGGACGCGGATCATATGCGCCACGCACGGCGCCGAGTTCCGGATCGAGGACGGGTTATGCCTGCGCGGTCCCTGCCGCGGCGATACGCTGGAAGCCGTGTTGACCGAGATCAAGGACGGCGTCGTGCTGGTGCCCGAAACCGCTGGTCAATAGCATCCTGGCAAAGGATCACGTTGCAGTGGCTGGCCCGACACGCCGATACGCCGAACGAATGGAAGGGAAGGCGGACCGGCTGCGCGTCTTGGGTCGCCTGTCGCGGCAGGCTGTCCGATTGCTTCCGCCAAAAGCCGACCGGCCGCCGCGAGCCGGCTTGACTGCCCAGGGTACCGCCCCGATCCCATCCCAGGAAGCGCCGCGCGAACGGCCGCCCGGTCCGCCACCCAGGCCGCAGCCCAGGCCGCCGCCCGGACCGCCGCCCTGGTGCAGCCCAGGTCGCCCCCTGGCGGCCGCAGCTCCGCACTTGGCACCAGCGCCGTGCACGACAACATGCCCGAAGGTGACGGCTTGCCGCATGGCCGGACATGGAACATACGCTGGTTGTGCGGCCCATGGCGCCGCCCGCGCGCAAAGAAATGAACGGAGGGATCCAGTCTATGCCCGATACGCTTCCCACTGGCGATCAGCTCTTCCCGATCCGGCACGAGATCGCGGAGCATGCGCACGTGAATGCCGATCGCTACCGGCACATGTATGAGCAGGCTGCCCGCGACCCGGATGCGTTCTGGGCCAAGGAGGCGCAACGCATCGCCTGGATGACGTCACCCACGAAGATCAAGAACACGAACTTCACCGGCGCTGTCTCGATCAAGTGGTTTGAGGACGGCACGCTGAACGCCTCGGCCTCCTGCCTGGACCGGCATCTGGCGACACGCGGTGACCAGACGGCGATCATCTGGGAAAGCGATGATCCGTCGGTCAGCAAGCACATCACCTACCGCGAGCTGCACGAACAGGTCTGCCGTCTGGCCAACGCGATGAAGGGCCTGGGCGTCCAGAAGGGCGACCGGGTGACAATCTACCTGCCGATGGTGCCGGAAGCCGCGGTGGCGATGCTGGCCTGCGCGCGCATCGGCGCCATCCACTCGGTGGTGTTCGGCGGCTTCTCGCCGGACAGCCTGGCCGGGCGCATCCTCGACTGCGCCTCTACGGTGGTGATCACCGCCGACGAGGGGCTGCGCGGCGGCAAGCCCGTGCCCCTCAAGACCAACACCGACCTGGCCC
>DAICYU010000392.1 GCA_027311485.1 Acetobacteraceae bacterium | reverse complement strand
GAAGGTCCTGAGAAGGTTGCCGCCGTCGTGGACGAGCGGGCCACCGGCGACGAGCGCGGCCACCGGGTCGTGCACCGCCGGCATCGGCTCGAGGGTCGCCTCGACCAGGCGGGCGGCCCGCCACGCCGCCTCCGGCGTGCGCGTCGCGACGAGCGCGAGGCGGTCGCCGACCATCCGTACCCGATCGGTGACGAGCAGGGGCTGGTCGGGGAAGATGACGCCGACGAGGTTGGCCCCGGGGATCTCGGCCGCGGTCAGCACCGTCTCGACGCCGTCGACGGCGCGGGCCGCCCCGGTGTCGAGGGCGGCGACGCGGGCCGACGCGACCGGCGCGACGGCGGCCGCGGCGTGCAGCATCCCGGGGAGGGCGAGGTCGCCGACGTAGCGGGTCGAGCCGGTGACCTTGGCGCGCGCGTCCGGGCGCTCGTGGCGCCCGCCGAGAGGACCGGGGTCCGGGGTCCGGGGGCCGGGGTCCGAAACGACGTGGCCGCCGCGCGACTGGGGCTCACGCCGGGGCATCGGCCGTCTCCTTCGCCGCCGCGTCGTCGAGCGCCTCCATGACCTTGGCGTAGCCGGTGCAGCGGCACAGGTTGCCGGCCAGCCAGTAACGCGCTTCGGTTTCCGTCGGGTTCGGGTTTTCATCCAGCAGCGCCTTGGTGGCCACGATCAGGCCTGGCGTGCAGAACCCACATTGCAACGCCGCATGCTCCAGGAACTTCTGCTGGATCGGATGCAGCTTGTCGCCTTGTGCAATGCCCTCGATCGTGGTGATCGTCTTGCCCTCGGCCTCAACGCCCAACATGAGGCAGGAGCAGACCAGGCGGCCGTCGACGATAACGGAGCAGGCGCCGCAGTCGCCCGAACCGCAGCCTTCCTTGCTGCCGGTCAGCCCGATGACGTCACGCAGCACGTCCAGCATGGTCTGCTGGGTTTCACACAGGAACTCGGCCTGCTCACCATTGATGGTGGCGGAGACGTATTGCTTAGCCATGATCAGTGAGCCTTTCCGTTGGTTTTACCCATCGCGCGATCGAAGGCGATCGCGGCGGTCCGGCGCGCCAGCACGCCGGCGATTTTGATGCGGTATTCGACCGTGCCCCGCTTGTCCGAAATCGGCTTGGCGGCGGCCTGCGCAGCGGCGTCCAGTTTCGCCAGCGTCGCTTCGTCCAGAGTGTGACCGATCAGGGCTGCGGCCGCGGCCGGTACC
This sequence comes from Acetobacteraceae bacterium, assembly GCA_027311485.1. GTDB lineage: Bacteria > Pseudomonadota > Alphaproteobacteria > Acetobacterales > Acetobacteraceae > Rhodopila. The sequence continues at coordinate 3,332 of DAICYU010000392.1, read as the reverse complement.
ATGATCACGGTTGGCGCCACCGCGCCCAGCGCGACGCGCGCGGCGGTGCAGACGCCCTTTTCATCCACCGTCACATTGATGCCGCAACCGACGACCGCAATGTCCATTTCGGTCCGCGGGATGAACCGCAGGTAGGCGTCAGCGGAACGGGCCGGGCGCACGGGGAACTTGAACTCCAGGATGAATTCGTCCTTGCCCAGAGAGGTGCGGCCCGGACCGGTGGGAACCTGCTCCACCGGCACCTCACGCCGGCCGTTTGGGCCGACCACCACGGCGATGGCGCCGGCGGCAAACATCGCCGGCACGCTGTCGGCCGCGGGGGAGGCGTTGCATAGGTTGCCTGCAAGGGAGCAGCGGCCCTGCACCTGCGTCGAGCCAATCAGGTCCAGCGCTTCCACCACGCCGGGCCAGGCTGCCTTCATGCCGGCGTGTTCCTCAACAACCGCGCCAGGAGTGGCGGCGCCGACGACGAAACCGCCGTTTTCCTCCCGGATGCCGATAATCCCAGGGATCTTCTTGGTGTCGACAATCAGGTCCGGTCTCACGCGCCCGGACCGCAGTTGCACCAGCAGGTCGGTTCCGCCAGACAGGACTTTCGCCAGGCCGGAGGCACCGGAAAGCAGTTTGACAGCATCGTCCACCGTGGTCGGTGCGGCATAGCTTAAGGTTGACATCATCGCTCCCGTTGAGTCGCGGTTATCGTTATCCGGCAGGCATGCCGCCGAAACACTGGCGATCAGGTTAGGCGATGAAATCCCCGTGGTCGAGAGGGGCGCCGGAAACCGCCCCCTCTCGACCAACCCGGATGCGGGTTTTCAACCCGGCCTACAGCAGTCTCGCCCGCCCAAGGTCCGTACCCGCCCAGCGTCCGCGCCGTTGTCTACCAGGCCGCCTTACAGGCTGCCCGGGCGTCGGAACGCGGGCCCGGCTATGCCGGCTTCCTGACCCAAAAACCGCGCGCGGGCCGAAGTGTCAGGCCGCCAGGTACGCCATGGCCGCTTCCAAGCCGCCGCGGCCATGCGGCACGCCTTCAATCCGCAGCGCCATTTCCACTGCCGCCAATGCGCCCAGCAGCATTGGCTCATTCAAGTCGCCCAGATGGCCGATGCGGAAGATCTTGCCGCCCAGCGCGCCAAGTCCGCCGCCCAATGAGACGTTGAAGCGGTCGCGCACCGTTCGGCGCAATGCATCGCCGCTGAAACCGTCCGGCATCAGCACGGCGGTCACGGAATCCGAGTAGCGATCGGGGGACAGACAGAACAGCGTCGGTCCGTCGTTTCCTGCCCACACGCGAACGGCGCGCCGGGTTGCCTCGGCCAAGCGGGCATGGCGGGCGACGACAGCATCCAGCCCTTCTTCCTCCAGCAGCCGGATGGATTCCCGCAGGCCATAGAAGATATTCACCGGGATGGTGCCGATGAAGCTCTTCTGCGGACGGTTCGCCATCATCGTCCAGTCGAAATAGAAGCGCGGCAGCCGAGCGGTGGCGTGGGCGGCGAGAGCCTTGTCGGAGACGCCGGTGAAGCTCATACCGGTGGGCAGCATCAGCCCTTTCTGGCTGCCGCCGACGACACAGTCGATCCCCCAGGCATCCATCCGGAATTCCAGCGATCCGAGGGAGGAGATCGTATCGACCAGAAACAGCGCCGGATGACTGGCTTCGTCCATTGCCGCGCGGATCGCCGGTAGCGGCAGCATCATGCCGGTGGCGGTTTCATTGTGCACCACGCAGACCGCCTTGATCACATGGTCTGTGTCGGCCGCGAGTTGACGCCGCAATTCGCCGATATCGGCGCCGCGGCGCCAATCAGCGGTCAACATGCGCACCTCCAGCCCGTGACAGCGTCCCATGGCGGCCCATTCGTCCGAGAAGTAGCCGGACTCGACCACCAGAATTGTGTCACCGGGGGACAACAGGTTCGTCAGGCTGGCTTCCCACGCGCCATGACCCGACGCATTGTACATGAACAGATGCTGCGCGGTTTGCAGCACCCGCTTCACGCCGGCGAATGCGGCGTCATACACGGGCACGAATTCCGCATCATTGAAGTCAATGCTGGGGCGGTCCATCGCCCGCAGCACGCTGTCGGGGATATTCGTCGGGCCGGGATTGGCGAAGAACTGACGGCCGCGGGGTTTGGGCATCGATTATGATCCTATTGTGTTCGATCGGGTCTCTGATATCGACGCTTACCCGCTCATGAGAAGGACAGCCAATGGCCAAACCCACCGCATTGATCATTGGGGCCTCCCGTGGGCTTGGGTTGGGGTTAGCGCGGGAGTACCTGCGCCGCGGCTGGCAGGTAATGGGCACCGTGCGCGGATCGGGGCAAACGCAACTGCATGGCCTCGCAGGACAGGTAGGCGCCGAGCTGGAGATTGAGACAGTCGACATCAACGAACCGGCGCAGGTTGCCTCTTTGCGGCAACGGCTCGCCGACCGGCGGTTCGATCTTTTGTTCGTCAACGCCGGTGTGGCAAACGATCCGGCGGAGACGATCGATCAGGTCTCGGACGCGACATTTACATGGATTATGGTCACGAACGCGCTCAGTCCGATGCGCGTAGTTGAGGCGTTCGCCGCCCTGGTAACCCCGGCCGGGACCATCGCCCTGATGTCATCCGGTCTGGGCAGCGTCGCCGACAACGAAGCGGGCGGCTGGGAAGTGTACCGCGCCAGCAAGGCCGCATTGAACACCCTCATGCGCAGCTTCGCCGCTCGGCAGTCCGGTGCGGCACGCAGCCTGTTGCTGATCGCACCGGGGTGGGTGCGGACCGACATGGGCGGGCCGAACGCACACCTGGATGTGGAGACGAGTTGCCGGGGTGTGGCCGACACGATCACGGCGCAAACCGGCAAGGCGGGACTGCGCTACCTGAACTACCAGGGCCAGCCGGTCCGCTGGTAACGCCGGTCCGCCGAGCAACCGGTCGCACGTTGGGGCGGCGCCACGGCGTCAGAGCGTTGGCTTCGCGCCACCCGCCACCCACAGCATGATCAGGCGCACCAGGATCGATGGACCCGCGCTATCCGAGCGCGCTGCGCCATTTGTGAAGCGCCGGCAGGATGCGTCCGGCCGGCTGAAAACCATGGGTCACCAACGCGTATTCGGCGTCCTGCCCGTTCGGGCTTTGCTCGTCTTCCGGCGCCTGCCCGATGCCGGCGATCAGCGTCGGAAACCCGCGTATGCCGGAAGCCTGTGACAGCGCGAAGTCCCTCTGCGTTTCCAGCTTCGCCTCGTCACTGTTCCAGGCGGACCGGAATCCCGCCTCGGGAAACCCCAGTTCGACAGCAATCGCCGTGAGTTCCTCGAGCTGCGTCACGTCGCGGT
>DAICYU010000391.1:1658-4545 GCA_027311485.1 Acetobacteraceae bacterium | reverse complement strand
AAGGCAGCACAGATCAGGCACACTGCCGTAAATTCCCCGCCCATGCGTGCCATGCCTGCGCAACAGGTCGCGTTGGTATCGGTGTATCCGGCAATGTGCAGAGCGATGATTGTGGCGGCCAGAGCGCAGGCTGCGACGCTTACCAGGACAGCATGCGATCGCAGCGGCCGCATGGCGACCAACAGGATCGGAAACATCAGATAGGCCAGCCATTCCGCGCTTAACGACCAGGCCGGACTATTCCAATTGCCCGCAAGCCATCCTCACCAGTTCTGGACAAGAAACAGGTTTGCGATGAATGCACCGCTGCCGAATCGTTGTTGTGCCGCAGGGTAGGCGTCAGCAAAGCCAGGCAGCACGAGGACGATAATGCCCAGGCAACAGAGTGCGACGAGATGCAGCGGATAGATGCGCGCGAGGCGGACACCGAGAAAGCGGCTGTAGCCAGCCAGTGTGCTGATCTGGCGGTCATCGAAATAGACGTGCGACAGCACGAAGCCGCTCAGGACAAAGAAAAGATCAACTCCGGCATAGCCCATATCAATGATACGAATGCTTGTCCCGCTGCCCTGAAAGGTGTGAAATAGGACAACCCACACAGCGGTTAATCCGCGAATGCCGGTCAGTGCGGGTAGTCGGCTTGGAGTATTCGACATTTGTTCTAACAGACTCAACTTTGGATCTGAAATTAATTACATAAAATTCATTATTCCCATTATGCACTTATAAGACAACGGGTCGCCGCCGATCCACATCGTCGCCTGGCATATCACGCGGACATGTCGTGCCCGCCTGCACGGGGCGGGCTGGATCATGATCGAGAAGGCTTTGTTCAATCGCATAAATCACGCCTTGCGGCTGTCAGCCTCGGGCGGTCATGAACTAATAAGCCAGTGGAACAATGGCGCCGCGTGGCAACCCGTGCTGCTCCAGCTTCGGCAGCTGCGTCGTATCCCAGCCACCACCGAGCGCCTTGACCAGGCGAACTGCCGCTTCCATGCGCCGCCGTTCGACGTCGACATCGTTGCGCTGGTTGCTGAGGGCTGCGGTCTGCGCGGTGATCACCTGCAGGTAAGCGTCCTCACCTGCCACGTACCGGCGGGTGAAGGTCTGCAGGGCCCGGTCGGCGGCCTGCACCGCCTCCTGCTGCTGCTCCGCTTCCAGCTTCAGGATGCGCAGTGCGGCCAGGTTGTCCTCGACGTCCTGGAACGCCGACAGCGTGGTCTGCCGGTACGACGCCACATAGCCGTCATAGGCGGCCCGCACCTCATCCGATTGCGCCTTGATCCGGCCGCCATCAAACAGCGGCTGCGTCAGCGACGTTCCCACCGCCCAGAACAGGCTCGGCCAGATGAACCAGTTCGCGCCGCGGTTGCCCTCAAAGCCGGAGGATGCGCTGAGATTCAGGGACGGATAGAACGCCGCCTGCGCAATGCCGATCTGTTCGTTGGCCTCGGCCACCCGGCGCTCCGCCGCGGCGACATCGGGGCGGCGCTGCAGCAGCTCGGACGGAAGCCCGGGCGGGATGGACGGCGGGCGCAGGTCCAGCGGTGCCGGCGGCAGGCTGAAGGCGGCCGGCGGCTGGCCGATCAGCACGGCGATGGCATGTTCATACTGCGCGCGCTGCACGCCGATGTCGGTCGCCTGCACACGCGCCGTATCCAGCTGCGTCTGCGCCTGCTCGACATCCGAGATCGGCGCGTAGCCTCCGGCCAGGCGGTTTTTGGTCAGGCGCAGCGCGTCGGTGTAGGCCTTGATCGTCTCATTCAACAGGCGTTCCTGCGCGTCCGCGCTGCGGGCCTCAATGTAGTCCAGCGCCAGTTCGGCATGCAGGCTCAGGCTGACGGCCGCCAGATCAGCGGCGGAGGCCTGCGCTTCCTCACGCGCGGCGGCGACGGTGCGGGCGATGCGGCCCCACAGATCGACCTCATAGTTCAGGTCGAACGGCAGTTGCAGTTGCCCTTCCGGGTGCACGTTATGCAGCACGAAATAGGGCTGGTTCTCCGAAAATCGCACCGCGGCGGTGTCGGCACCGACCGAAATGGTAGGGAATTCCGCCGCGCGTTGATAGCCGATGAAGGCGCGCGCCTGGCGGAAGCGGGCGTCGCTTTCCTTCAGGGTCTGGTTCGCCTCGGTCAGCTCATCCTCAAGCCGGTTCAGCGTGGAGTCGCCAAAGACTTCCCACCATCTGCCACGCATCATCCGTTCGGCAGGCTGTGCCGGCCGCCAGGTGCCGGCGGTCTGGTAATCCGCCGGGGTGGCTTCCTTGAATGTGGCCGTCATCGGCGTTGTCGGGGTTTTGTACTTCGGTCCGACCGTGCAGCCCGCCAGCGCCAGGCCGATGGCCGCGACAAGAGCAGGATGGATCAGTCGCGTCGGCGTGCTGCCGGAACGGCTCTGGCTGGGCCGGATAGGTGCTGTGTTCATCGGGCGGTGGGGTTCTTCACGGGCGGTTGCATCGTCGATCCGGCGCCGGCAGCCTGGAACAAGGGTCGCGGGCCTCTCAGGCGCCAACCGGTTTGTGGCGTTGCACCCGAACTGCGGTGCCGCTGACGAGCGAGTCGGATGGGTTGACGATCACCTGGTCCGTGTGGCTCAGGCCGGACAGCACCTCGACCTTGTCGCCGTAGTCGCGGCCGATGGTGATCGGCACAAGGTCCACCTTGCCGTCACGCACGACACCGACGCGCAGTCCCTCGCTGCGGAACAGCAGGGTATTGGCCGGAACGGTCACCGTCTCGGCGCGGCCGGGCAGCTGGAAATGGACGAATGTGTAGGCGCCGGGCAGCAGCTTGCCGTCCGGATTGTCAACGTCCACCTCGACCAGCAGCGTGCGGGACGACGGGTTGATCGCATTGGCGGTGCGCACCAGGGTGCCGTGGAACGT
>DAICYU010000391.1:0-1648 GCA_027311485.1 Acetobacteraceae bacterium | reverse complement strand
GTAGGCTTCGGGCACCGCGACGTAGATCCGCAGCGTGCTGATGGCCGCCATGTGGAACAGTTCGGCGCTGGGCGTGCCGGCCCCGGCGTTGATCAGGTTGCCGATATCGGTGTTGCGCGCGGTGATCACGCCGTCGAACGGTGCGTAGACCTTCTCATAGGACTGCAGTTCCTCAAGCCGGGCGACGTCGGCCTGGCGGGAGGCGACAGTGGCCTCGCCGGCGGCAAAGGCGGCGGCGGCGTTATCCCGTTCCTGTGTCGATACGGACTGGGTCTTCAGCAGGTTGGCGGTGCGCTGCGCGGTGATTCGGGCCAGCTTGGTGTTCGCCTCGGTCGTTGCCAGATCGGCGCGCGCCTGGCGCAACTGCTGGTCGAGTTCCGGAGTCTCGATCTGCGCCAGCAACTGGCCTTTTTTGACATGGTCGCCGATGTCGACAAACCAGCGCCGCAGGTAGCCGTTGGTGCGGGCGTAGATCGGTGTGTCGGTGAAGGCCATCGTCTGCCCCGGCAGGTCCAGCACCTGGTCCGGCGCGGCAGGGCGGGGGTTGACGACATCGACGATCGGCACCGCTTCCCGGATGGTGTCGGCGGCCAGGGTGGCCTCGGCCACGGCGCGATCGTGAATGCCAATGTAGATACCGACGCCAAGCAGGATGACGGCGCCGGCGGTAACCACCAGCACAGCCGTATGCTGCCGTTTCACCCGCGGCGGTGGCGCATCGACCTCTCGCGTCACCAGCTCCTCATCGTCCGCTTCGGCTGACTCCGGTTGTTCGAGCATCGCGCCGCTCAACTCCTCATGCCGCATGGGGGTGGATGCCAACTGCTGCGGGCTGTCCGGGCGGCGCGGCGGCGCCCCGTTTGCGATGCAGCAGGGAAAACATCAGTGGGACCAGGATCAGCGTCGCGACGGTCGCCAGCATCAGGCCGCCGATAACGGCGCGGCCGAGCGGAGCGTTCTGCTCCCCGCCTTCGCCGAGGCCGAGTGCCATGGGCACCATGCCGATGATCATCGCCAGCGCCGTCATCAGCACCGGGCGGAACCGCGTTGCGCCGGCCTCGATCGCAGCGCGCACCGGGTCGGCGTGTTCGGCCAGACGCTCCCGCGCGAAGGACACCACCAGGATGCTGTTGGCGGTGGCGACGCCCATGCACATGATGGCGCCCATCAGCGCGGGGACGCTGAGGGTCGTTCCGGTGAAGAACAGGAACAGCACGATGCCGGCCAGGGCGGCGGGCAGCCCGGTGATGATGATGAACGGATCAAGCCAGGACTGGAAGTTGACGACGATCAGCAGGTACACGAACAGGATCGAGAAGCCGAGCCCCTCGAGCAGGTCGGTGTAGGCGCCTTGCATGGTTTCCATCTGTCCGCGCACGGTGACGAAGCTGCCGCGCGGCAGAAGGTGGCGGTTGGCATCGACGATCCGCCTGACGTCGCGGCCGACGGCGCCGAGGTCGCGGCCCTGCACGTTGGCATACACGTCCACGACGCGGCGAATGTTGTAGTGATCGACCGCCGCCATTTCCTGCGATCGCTTGATGGTGGCCACGTCGGCCAGGATCGACGGTGACTTGCTGGCGGTTCCCGTGACCGGAAGGCCCTGCAGGTCCTGCAGTGACTGGATGCGATATTGCGGCGCCTGGAA
>DAICYU010000390.1 GCA_027311485.1 Acetobacteraceae bacterium | reverse complement strand
CGCCAGTACGCAGGCTCAGCTTGGCGACACGGCGGACGCGGTCGCATCACTGGCGCCGCTGCACACGGCACAAGCGGCCGAAACGCGCGCGCAAATCCTGGAAAACGTCAAGGACTGGCCGGCCGCCGAACAGGCGTGGGCCGACGCCGTGGCGCTGACCGTGCCGCCGGACGGCATGCTGACCGAACCGCAAGGCCGCACCGTGCTGCGCCTCGCCACGGCGACGGCGCGCGCCAGGGATGATGCCGGCCTGGCAGCCCTGCGCCAGAAATACCAGCCCCGAATCGGGCCCGGTCCGCTCGGCGACATGTTCCACCTGCTGACCGCCGAACCGGTGCAGACCACCGCCGACATCGCACGGTCCGGCAAGGAGACCAGCCTGGCGGCGGCTCTTTCCGCCAATCTCGCCGCGCTGAAGGCAGACCCGGCGCCGCGCTGATCCTGCCGCGCAGGTCATAAGTGGATTTCACACGCCTGATAGCAAAAAGACACTTGCGCCCCGCCCCCCTAGTGATCATGTTCCGCCGCCTTGGCCCCAGGGGACGTATGCGTGAAGCGGGGGCGCTTTTCGCGCGTACTGTCCAACAGGCCGTCTACTGGTAGGAAGGGGTACGCGATGAACGCACTCAGCCCACTGGGGATGGTCTCGGAACTTCCGAGCAGCAACCAGATTTCGTCCGACGCTGAGCGGACTGTAACCGACACCGCTGGGGCGGACGAGCAGAAGGATTACTTCGTCGAAAAGGACGGGGTAAAGTTCGCCGGCACGCATCTCCTGGTCGATTTGTGGGGCGCAACAAACCTGAGCGATCCCGCCCATATCGACCGTGCATTGCGTGAAGCGGCCGAAGCCGCGGGCGCGACGATCCTGCACGGCCACTTCCATCATTTCTCACCCAATGGCGGCGTCAGCGGCGTGCTCGTGCTGGCAGAAAGCCATATCTCGATCCATACATGGCCCGAGCGTGACTTCGCCGCGATCGACATCTTCATGTGCGGCGCCTGCAATCCGTATCACGGAATTCCAGCCCTCAAGGCGGCGTTCCAGCCCCGGTCCATCAATCTGGGCGAGCAACGGCGCGGCCTGATCGCCTGATCGGCCCGACCGGATTCGCACACAAACGGCCCGGGCCACCCCCGGGCCGTTGACGCATCAAGAGAGAGCAGGATGCCCACCGATAGCTGGATCAACGAAACGCTCTACCCCGACTGGGGCCAGCGTTTCCGGGTAAAGCGTGAACTGGCCCGGGTAACGAGCGACTTTCAGGACATCGCCATCTTCGAAAGCTACACCCACGGTCGCGTGATGGTGCTGGACGGCGTGATCCAGATCACCGAGGCCGATGAGTTCGTCTATCAGGAAATGCTGACCCACGTGCCGCTGCTGGCGCACGGGGCGGCCCGGAACGTGTTGATCATCGGTGCCGGGGACGGCGGCGTTCTGCGCCGCGTGCTGCACCACAACAATGTGCGCCAAGCCGTCATGGTGGAAATCGATGGTGAGGTGATCCGCCTCGCCAAGGAATTCCTGCCCGCCATCGCCGGGGACGCCTGGAGCGATCCGCGCGCCCAGGTGATCGTCGGCGATGGAATCGATTATGTGAAGAACGCCCCGGATGCGTCCTTCGACGCCATCATCGTCGATTCAACCGACCCGATCGGCGTTGGGGAGGTCCTGTTCACCGACGATTTCTACCGCAACTGCGCCCGTATCCTGACGGAACGCGGATTGATCGTGAACCAGTGCGGCGTGCCCTTCATGCAGGCGGATGAGCTGCATGAGACCAGCCTGCGCCGCCGGAAGTTCTTTCCGCACGTCACTGCCTATGTCGCCGCGGTGCCAACCTATGTCGGCGGCTTCATGACGCTGGGCTGGGCGGCCAAGGACGCATCGCTGTCTGCTACGCCGGTGGATGTGATCCGGGCGCGCGCGGCGGAAGCCGGCATTCTGGGCAGCACGCAATACTGGGCGCCGGAGATCCATGTCGGCGCATTCGACTTGCCGCCGTATATCGCGCGGCACCTGCCCCCGGCGTAGAATGCTCCGCACACCGTCGTATCGGAATTGCCATCAATCTGCCGCGGTGGCATGCGACCGAGCACGACGCGGTGAGTGTCTGACTGTTGGGGAAACAGGTATGCGGTTTGTGGTCCGTCCGATCGTTTTCGCGACCTTGCTGCTGGCAGCCCTCGCGCCCGCCCGCGCGCAGGTCGAAAGCCGGGAAGGCATCGCCCTGCAAAATGAGATCTATCAGCTTCGCGCCCAGATCCAGGCGTTGCAGAACCAGGCGGGCCGCGGCGGCACATACAGCCAGCCTCCAGCTTACGCGCCAGCGCCCCAGCCGCAAAACAGCGGCGGCAGCGATCTGGTGCCGCAACTGCTGACCCGCGTCGACACGCTGGAAGACCAGGTACGCCAGCTGCGTGGCCGCATTGATGAGCTGCAGAATCAGGTGCAGCAGCAGAACGCTGACCTGGGCAAGCGGATCGACGATCTGGCGTTCCAGGTCAGCCCACAGGGTGGTCAGCCAGGTGCGCCGCCTCCGCAGACCGCACCCGCGGAGCGGAAGCCAGCCCCTCCGCCGCCGGCACCGCCCGCAAGAGCCAACCAAACGCCGGAAATGATTCTCCAGGAAGGCAACGCGGCGCTCGCCCGACACGATTATGCGGCAGCCGAGGCCGCGGCTCGGCACGTTCTGGCCAACAAGGTGTCGCCGCGCGCCTACGACGCCAACCTGCTGCTGGCGCACGCTCTGGCCGGCGAAAAGCAATATCCACAGGCAGCCATCGCGTTCGACGACACCTACAACCGGTCCCGCAAAGGCTCGCATGCCCAGGACGCCCTGCTGGGCCTCGCCAACTCCTTGAATGCGATCAAGGAGAAGAAGGCATCGTGTGACACGCTGACGAAGCTGCGCGCGGAATTCCCGCAGATGCGCCCGGACATCCGGGAAGCCGCCAGCGTCCTGTCGCAGAAAGCGGGCTGCCGCTGACCGCCACACAGGGCCTCGCCGGTGCCTTCGCACAAGCGATGGACCGGCTTGGCCCGTTTGAAGCCCGCCCTGCGCTGGCGGTGGCGGTGTCCGGCGGCGCCGACAGCATGGCGCTGGCACTCCTTACCAGGGACTGGGTGGCGCAGCACCGCGGGACGATGATCGGCCTTGTTGTGGACCACGGGTTGCGCCCCGAATCGGCGACGGAGGCAGCCCTTACCATCGCGCGGTTGACCGCGGCCGGCATCCCGGCCCGGCTGCTGCGGCTGAGCAACCTGGCACGCGGACCGGCGCTGGCTGAACGGGCGCGCATGGCCCGCTATGAAATCCTGACGCAAGCGTGCCGTGACACCGGCGTGCTGCACCTGCTGCTGGGCCACCATGCCGCCGACCAGGCCGAAACATTGGCCATGCGGGTGCTGCGGGAAAGCGGACAGCTCGGGCTGGCGGGAATGGCCGCGCTGCGGGAAACCACCTGGGTGCGGCTGCTGCGCCCGTTGCTGACGATACAGCCGTCCGCGCTGCGCGCCCTCCTGAATGAAAGCGGCATCGGCTGGGTTGAAGACCCGTCGAATCAGGACCAGCGAACATTGCGTGCCCGGCTGCGGCGGCGCATGGCGCCGGCAAGTCCGGACCTGATCCGGGCCCTGGCATGGGCCGGCCGGCGACGCGCCTTGGACGAAGCGGCCATCGCCGTTGCCCTGGCGGAACGCGCAACGCTCCGCCCCGAGGGATTTGCACGGCTGACGCGGGGCCGCATTCCGGTCGGGGCATTAAGTGCCCTGTTGCGCGCCGTCGCGGGAGCCCACTACCCGGCCGCGCCGCGACAGGTTGCGGACCTTGCTGCCGAACCACGGGCCGCGACCTTGGGCGGAACACGCATCCTGCAAGCCGGCCGCCTCGGCCACGGATTTCTGGTGGTGCGCGAGGAAGCGGCTATGGGCGGGCCGGTGCCGGCCGTGCCCGGTGCCGTATGGGACAGTCGATTCCGCCTGGTCGCGCAGCAGATGCCGCGGCCCGGCACGGTGATCGCCGGCCTGGGCGATGCCGCCGCCGGCCTCCGGTCCGTATCCGACCTGCCGGCCGCGGTGCTGCGGACCTTGCCGGCGTTATGGCGCGACGGCACGGCGGTCGCCGTCCCGCATATTGGCTACATGACCGATGACGCGCCCAAGGTACGGTTCCTGTTCGCCCCGCCCGTGCCGGTTTGTGGCCCCGACTTCGTGCCGACAACTTCTAATGATTGTAATTTTCGTCAGCTTGGTGAACCATGATGTCATGCGGGGTGCACGGATCGCTGGCGCTCCCTATGTTAAGCCTCGAGGGCCGTGCCGTTCATCGGCCAACAATATCTTGGTGTCCCAGTCGGACTGAGAGCGTGAGCACAGACATATGAGCAATTTCGGCCGCAACCTCGCGCTGTGGGTGATCATCGCCCTGCTGCTCGTGGTGCTATTCAACCTGTTCCAGCCTGGGGTGAACCACACCAACTCGACGCAAATTGCCTATTCTGACTTCATTACCGAGGTCAATTCCGGGCGTGTGCGCGATGTGGTCATTCAGGGACGGAC
>DAICYU010000038.1:4426-14843 GCA_027311485.1 Acetobacteraceae bacterium | reverse complement strand
CTTTCGCCGCAGGAATGTCAGGCGCCTGGACTCACGCCGGGGTATCGCATCCGGTGCAATCTCATCTTCATGCACGCCGCTGTGGAAATGCAGGTCGTAAACCAATTCATGTATCATGAATTCCCGCGGCGGCCCGTGCGGGGTGAAGAAATGTTTGATCGTATCGGGTGTTCCCAATCCATCGAACCCGCGCCGCAGCGCCTCGGTCAACCTGGACAGCCGCTGCTCGACCGGCGCATGGAAGCCGGCGAGCCGGAGCAGGCCAAGCGGTTCAATTCCGCAATAACGCTGCACCAGCCCGAACTCGCAATTGTCGCCCAGGCTTTCGAACGCGAACAGGATCTCGTCGGCCGGGGTTCCGGCCAGGCACAGCGGGGCCGGCCGGTCATCGCGGCCCCGAGGCGTTTTGCGCCGCGGACGCTGCGCGATTTGCTGCAAGCCGCAGGCGAGGGTGGGGATATCGAACAGGAAACGACCGGGCACGGCCGGATCAGGGCCCAGGACATCGCCCCAGTAGTCCAGCCCGGCTGACCTGGCCAGCCGGTTCATGGACAGGTTCAGCGGCTGCGTCGGCACCCACTCCCACAACAGCGTCCCAGGGCGGCAGAACATGATATCCGTCAGCCCGGCGCAGTGCGGGCCGATCACCACATCAGCCTGCCGGAACAGGTTGATGCGTTCGGCGACATGGGTGGGGCGGTCATCAACCACGAACGCGCCACTTTGGCGCATCAGGTCACGGACCTCGGCCGCATTGCTGATCGGCCCATTCACCCGGCTCGGCCCGGGCACATACAGAATCCGGTGCGGCAACGGCATGAACGGGATGCCCGCCAGCATCCGCCGCGCGGTCTCGATGCGGCTGCGGCAGATGCCGAACATGGTCGAGTCGTTCAGAAAGTCGCAGTATTCAACGTGTGGGAACAAGTAATGCCGGCCCGGCTGCAGGATCAGCCGCGGCACATCCTGGTAACCGAGAAGCTCAAGCGTCTCCTCCTGCCATCGCGGCAGCGTCGGCACCGCCAGCCGAGCCGGCCGGGTGCGCGGCCGCGACAGGCACCAGTCGATCGCCGGCAGGCACTGTGCCAGCCAATGTTGATACCCCATCGAGGCATTGTTGCAGCCGATCACGATGTCCTCGTCCGCGGTGACGCGGATCAGCCGGTCCGGATCAGCATCAAAACCGCCCGCATGGCGCGGCGGCAGCATGTACGCGGTTTCGGGCAGCACCGCGCCATCCTGCACCAGCAGGAGAGAATCCGAGTCGAGGATCGCATTCTCCAGCACGTAGTGCCTAGCCGATCGCGACACCTCCGCGGTTCGGAAGCGGATGGCGTGCTCGCGCGCCAGAGCGTCGGACAGCCTCGTTTCCGTCTGCACATGAACGATCCGGGACGTTTCGATCCACCGCACGGCGGTTGCAGCGGCATCGATCGGGCAGGAGCGCACGGCTGGATCAGCATCGAAACCGGTCATGCCAATAAGGTAACTGAAAGCCGTGGCGTTGTAACCATGCAAGCGTTGGCGATGAACTGCATCGGTGCGCAGAACCGGTGCCTGACTTAGTGACCGGAATAGAGTAGCGAATTCTTCATGCAGACCGCGCGATTCCCGACCGCCCCCGGCACCACGGCCCCCGACACCATGCCCCCCGGCACCACGGCTATGGCACCCGCCGACGGGGCGTCGCCGCAGGCCGGGCGGCAGGGGCTGCTCACCGCATTCCTGCGCCGCAACGGCTACACCCTGGCGGACACCGAACCGCTGGCACAGGATGCCAGCTTCCGGCGCTATCTGCGCATCCGCGGCGCACGCCCTGCGGTGCTGATGGACGCGCCGCCGCCCGAGGATGTGCGGCCGTTCCTGCGTATGGCGCGGCATCTGGCTGATCTCGGCCTGTCGGTGCCGGCGATTCTGGACGCCGACCCGGATGCCGGCCTGGTGCTGGAGGAAGACCTGGGCGACGATCTGCTGTCGACACTGCTGGACCGCGGCGAAGCGGCGGAGCCGCTGCTGGATGCCGCGGTGGACGCGCTGGTGCTGCTGCAGCGCGATGCCCCGCCAGCGGATTTGCCGGACTGGGGTCCGGACCAGATGGTACAGACCGCCATCGGCACGCTGTTCGACTGGTGGTGGCCGACCCGCTACGGCGCCGCCGCGCCGCAGGAGGCTCGCGACGACGTCACCCAGGCACTGCGGGAGACTTTGACGCCGGTTGGCTCAACCCGGATTGCCGCCGCGCCGCGTACGCTGGTGCATCGTGACTATTTTGCCGGCAACCTGCTGTGGCTGCCGGACCGGTCCGGCCCCAGGCGGGTGGGGGTGATCGACTTCCAGACGGCCGCCGTCGGTCACCCGGCCTATGATCTGGTGTCCCTGTTGCAGGATGCCCGCCGGGACATTTCCCGCCCGGCCGCCGACCGCGCCCTGGCCCGCTATCTGGCGGCCCGGCCGGACCTGGATCCGACTTCCTTCCGCGATGCATACCACGCTTGCGCTGCGCAGCGGCATCTTCGCGTTAGCTGCCAGTGGATCAGGCTTGCCCTTCGCGACAACCGGCCGCAATACCTCCGCTACGGCCCGCGCACGTGGCGGCTGCTGGATGAAGCCTTGCTTCACCCGGCCGCCGCGCCGCTGGCCTGCGCCTTGCATCGTTGGATACCGGCCGCGGACCGCGGCAACCCGCCAGGACTTGAACCATGACCGTTTCCCCCCACGCCGCCATGGTTCTCGCCGCCGGCTTCGGCACCCGCATGCGGCCACTCACCGATACCACCGCCAAGCCCTTGGTCACGCTGGGCGGGCGGGCGCTGCTGGATTACGCGCTGGACCACCTGGCCGAGGCCGGGGTTCGCACCGTCGCCGTCAACGCCCACTGGCAGGCCGACAAGGTTGCCGATCATCTGGCGCGCCGGCCGGCGCCTCCCACCACCGTGGTGCTGCGGGAGGATCCG
The DNA here is from genome assembly GCA_027311485.1 of Acetobacteraceae bacterium. Lineage (GTDB taxonomy): Bacteria > Pseudomonadota > Alphaproteobacteria > Acetobacterales > Acetobacteraceae > Rhodopila. Next base: position 11,889 of record DAICYU010000038.1, on the reverse strand, counting down.
ATCCTGGAAACCGGCGGCGGCGTGCGCGCCGCGCTGCCGGTGCTGGGCAACGACCCGTTCTTCGTGGTCAACGGCGATGCCTTCTGGGTCAACGGCCCGATTGCCGCGCTTCATCGCCTGACAGCCGTGTTCGGCGATGACGTCGATGGCGTCCTGCTGGTGCAACGCACCTCCCACGTGCATGCGGATGTCGGGTTCGGCGATTTCGCGCTGGACAAATGGGGCGTTCCACGCCGCCGCCGGCAACGGGAGGTTGTGCCCTATATTTACGCCGGCGTGCAGTTGATCCGTCCGCGCATCCTGGCCGACATGCCGGACGGTCCGTTCAGCATGAACCGCGCCTGGGATGCGGCCCTTGCAGCCGGCCGGCTGCGCGCGGTGGTGCACGACGGCATCTGGTTCCATCTCTCCACGCCGCCGGATCTGGCCGAGGCTGAAATGATTATGGAAGCCCGTGTCACCGGCGATGCCCGCTGGCCGTGGCGCTGAACCTCTACACCGTTCCGCCGCATACCCCGTTCCTGGACGCGATTGCGCGCGGCTGGCTGGCGCGCGGCGACGACCCGCTGACGGTCAGCCGGGGCCTGATCCTGTTGCCCACCCGCCGGTCGGCCCGCGCGCTGGCCGATGCGTTCCTGCGCGTGCGCGAGGGCCGGCCGATGCTGCTGCCGCGGATAACCGCCCTTGGCGCACTGGATGAAGCGCCGCTGACCCTGGCCGGCGCGCTGGACCTGCCCCCGGCCGTGGAGCCGATGCACCGGCTGGCGGCACTGTCCCGGCTGATTTTGGCGATGAACGGCCATGGCGGCGCCCCGCGGACCGCCGACCGTGCCTGGCTGCTAGCCCGCGAACTCGCCTCCCTGATGGATGAGGCGGAGCGGGCGGGCATCGACCTGGCGGAGCGTCTGCCGGACGCCGCCGACCCGGCCTTCGCCGCGCATTGGAACGAAACGCTGACGTTCCTGCACATCGTCACCAACGCCTGGCCGGCCTGGCTGGCGGAAAACGGCGTGATGAACCCCGCCGCCCGGCAGGCGGCGCTGCTGGAAGCGCAGGCCCGCGCGTGGGAGGATCATCCGCCCGACCATCCGGTGCTGATCGCCGGCACCACCGCCGGCATACCGGCCGTCGCCCGCCTGCTGCGCGTCGTCGCCCGGCTGCCCGCCGGGCAGGTGGTGCTGCCGCATCTCGATCTTGCCATGGATGCGGCCGCCTGGGACGCGTTGGAGCCGTCGCACGCCCAGGCCGGGCTGGCCCGCCTGCTGGCGGACCTGGGCGCCACGCGGGGCGACGTGCAGCCATGGCCGCACGTCACCGACGGGCTGGTGCCGGATCACCGGTTCGCCGTCCTGTCCCGCGCGATGCTGCCGGCGGTGGCGCTGCACGATTGGATGGATCGCGCGCCGGTGCCGGTTGACGGGCTGTCGCGGCTGACGGCCGCCGACCAGCAGCAGGAGGCACAGGCGATCGCGCTGGTGCTGCGCGATGCGCTGGAAACGCCCGGTGCGCGCGGGGCTTTAGTAACGCCGGACCGTGACCTCGCCGGGCGGGTTGCCGCGGCGCTGCTGCGCTTCGGGATCATTGCCGATGACAGCGCCGGTGAACCGTTGGGCGACACGCCGCCCGCCGTGTTCCTGCGCTTGCTGGTGCGCGCCGTGGCCGACCATCTGGCGCCGGTGCCGCTGCTGGCGGTGTTGAAGCATCCGCTGGCCGCCGCCGGGCTGACCCCGATGGCCTGCCGTGAGGCGGCCCGGACGCTGGAGACACTGTGCCTGCGCGGCCCGCGGCCGGCCGAGGGTATCAAAGGCCTGCGCAAGGCGGTGGCCCAGACGGGAACAAAAACGGGCGCCAAAACGCGGGCCAAGACGGGCGACACGCGGGCGGGCGACACGCGGCTGACCGAATTCCTGGCGCGGCTGGAAACCTGCCTTGAACCGGCGCTGCGGTTCGAAACGGCGATGGCAATCCCGCCGGCCGAGGCCCTTACTGCCGTGATCCAGGCGGCCGAACGGCTGGCCGCGACGCCCGACAGCGACGGCCCGGCGCGGCTCTGGGCCGGGGAGGAAGGTCAGGCGCTGGCGGAACGGTTGGCCACCGTCCGGGACGCGGTCGGCATCCTGCCCGATCTGCAACGCGGCACGTTGCCGGGATTGCTGGATGCGGTGCTGGAAGGCGCCGTGGTGCGCAGCCGGCGGGCCTTGCGCGGGCGCGGCGGCACCGAGCATCCGCGCATCTTCATCTGGGGGCTGCTGGAGGCTCGGCTGCAGGCCGCGGACCTGATCGTGCTGGGCGGTCTGGCCGAGACGGTGTGGCCGCCCATGGCCGAACCGGGGCCATGGCTGTCCCGGCCGATGCGCGCCAAGGTCGGGCTGCCGGCGCCCGAGGAGGCAGTCGGCCAGGCGGCGCATGATTTCCTGTCGGCCTGCTGTTCCGCGCCGCAGGTCGTGCTCTCCTGCCCGGTGCGGCGGGATAGCGCACCCGCCGTGCCGGCACGCTGGCTGACGCGGCTGGACATGTTCCTGGCCGGGCGTGACGGGGCGCTGGCGGAGCATCCGGCGGCGGGTTGGGCGCGGGCGCTGGACCTGCCATCCGGCGATCCGGTACCGGTCCGGCCGCCACAGCCGCGTCCGCCGTTGCATCTGCGGCCGCGCCGGCTGAGCGTGACCGCGATCGAAACCTGGCTGCGCGACCCGTACGCGATCCATGCACGCCACATCCTGAAGCTGGAGGCGCTGGCGCCGCTGGACCAGGGAACCGATGCGTCGGATTACGGCTCTATCGTCCATGCCGGGCTGCATCGCTTCCTGGAAGCGAACGGCGCCAACTGGCCGGCAGACGCGGCGGCGCGATTGCGGACCGACATGGCGAATGCCCTGGGTTCGGCCGGTTTGCGGCCGGCGCTGGTGGCGTGGTGGGCGCCGCGGCTGGAACGCATCGCCGACTGGATCGCCGCCGTCGAGACGGCACGACGGCAGGAGCGGCCGCCGGTGCGCATCGCGGCCGAGGTAGCCGGCGGCATCGATCTGGTTCGGCCCGGCGGCGTGTTCCGGCTGCACGGCCGAGCGGACCGGGTTGAGGTGTATGAGGATGGGACACTGGCGATCCTGGACTACAAGACCGGACGCCCGCCAACGCAGAATGAAGTGGATGCCGGACTGGCGCCGCAGCTTCTGCTGGAAGCGGCAATCGCCGCCGAAGCCGGCTTCCCCGACCTGGCTGGCACCGCCGCGCAACTGATCTATTGGCATTTGTCCGGCGGGATCGAGCCGGGCAAGGCGTATCCGCTATTCCGCGACGCGACCGCCTCGATCCCGGATGCGGTGGCACAGGCGACGGAACGGCTGTGCGCGCTGATCGATGATTTCGACCGGCCGGAACGCGCCTATCTGTCACGGCCGCATCCGGATCATGGCGCCCGGTTCTCGGACTACGAACAACTGGCGCGGGTTGCCGAATGGTCCTCCGCCGGAGGTGGCGATGCCTAAGGTGGCGGTGCCTAAGGGGACAATACCCGCGGTGGCGGGGCGCGAATCGGCGCGCGCCCGTGCCAACCGGGCGCAGTTGGCGGCCTCGGACCCGACGGTTTCGGCGTTCGTCGCCGCCTCGGCCGGGTCGGGCAAGACCAAGCTGCTGACCGACCGTCTGCTGCGCCTGATGCTGTCCGGCGCGGCACCGGAACGCATTCAGTGCCTGACCTTCACCAAGGCGGCGGCGGCCGAGATGTCATTGCGGCTGCAACGCACGCTGGGCCGCTGGGTGACGATGCCGGAGGACGCTTTGGCGCAGGCGCTGCGCGACCTGCAGGTGGAGCCGACGCCCGACGCGTGCCGGAACGCGCGGGCGCTGTTCGCCAAGGTGCTGGACCTGCCCGGCGGCATGCGCATCGGCACGATCCATGCCTTCAGCCAATCACTGCTGCGGCGGTTTCCGCTGGAGGCCGCGATCTCCCCGCATTTCCAGCTGGTGGACGAACGCGACGCCGAGGATGCGCTAACCGAGGCGCGGGAGCATATGCTGGCCACCGCCAGCGCCCCCGAAGCACAGGCGGCGTTGCGCACGCTGGCCGGGCTGTGTTCGGCGGATGAGTTCGGCCAGCACGTCCGCACGCTGCGATCCGATCCAGAACGGCTGGCGCGGGCGGTGCGCCTGGGGGCGGATCTGGAGCGTGCGCAGCGGCGGATGCTGGGCCTGACGGCCGAAACCGAGGACGAGATCCTGGACCAGGCAATGACCTGGCTGGGTGAGGGCGCCCTGCGCGATGCGGCGCGGGTGGTGTATGAGCGGGGGTCCGCGAAGATCGCCGTCAAGGGCGAGACGATCCTGAACTGGCTGACCTATGACCCGGCGCTGCGGCGGGACAAATGGGCCGACTGGTGCGACATCTTCCTGACCAGCGCCGGGGAACCGCGCGGTGACGGGGCGCTGGTCAACAAGAAGCTGGCCGAACAGCGTCCGGACCTGCTGGACCGCTACAAGGAGGAGGCCGCCCGCATCATCGCCGTCGAAAGCGACCGGCGGGCGGTGCGGCTGGCGGCGATTTCCGCCGCGCTGGCGCTGCTGGCCGGCCCGGTGGCGGATGCCTATGCCGCCCGCAAGGAAGAAGCCGGGCTGCTGGATTATGAGGACCTGATCGGCCGCACCTCGGCGTTGCTGGTCGATCCGGGCGCCGCCTGGGTGCTGTACAAGCTCGACGGCGGCCTGGACCATCTGCTGCTGGACGAAGTCCAGGATACCGCGCCGCGGCAGTGGGATATCGCCCACGCGCTGACACAGGAATTCTTCGCCGGTGCCGGCGCGCGAGACGACATCCGCACCGTGTTCGCCGTGGGCGACCGCAAGCAGTCCATCTACTCCTTCCAGGGCGCCGATGCGGCGGAGTTCGACCGGTCCCATGCGCGGCTGGCCAACCGGGTGCGCACATCCGGGCATACGTTTCAGGATGTCGGGCTGGACGTGTCGTTCCGCTCCACCGCCCCCGTCCTCGCCCTTGTCGACGCAGTCTTCGCCGACCCGCTCGCTCGGCCGGGCGTGGTGGCTGGCGGCGAAACCCTGACGCACTACGCCGATCGATCGGGCCATGCCGGCGTGGTGGAGTTGTGGCCGCTGGCGCCGAACCCGGACCCGGCGCCGCATACGCCCTGGACGGTGCCGGCGGAAAACCAGATGCCGAAATCGGCCCCGCAGGTGCTCGCCGAGATGCTGGCCGGCTGGATCGGTGCCCTGACCAACGGAGCGGAGATGCTTGAGAGCAAGGGCCGTCCGGTCATCCCGGGCGACGTGCTGATCCTGGTCAGGCGCCGCAACGAATTCGTCCGCCTGCTGGTGCGGGCGCTGAAAGCCAGGGGCATCCCCGTCGCCGGGCTGGATCGCATGGTGCTGACCGAGCAGCCCGCGGTGCAGGACCTGATGGCGCTGGCCGATGCGCTGCTGCTGCCGTCCGACGACCTGACCTTCGCCTGTATGCTGACCAGCCCGCTGGGCGGACTGACCGACGACGAGTTGATGGCGCTGTCCGTCGGGCGTGCCGGCTCCCTGTGGGATACGCTGCGCGACCGCGCCGGGGAACGGCCGTCGTGGCGGCGTGCCGCCGATTTCTTCGCGCAGTTGCTGGCGCGGGTGGATTACATTTCTCCCTATGCGCTGTTCGAGGAGGCGCTGGGTCCGCTTGGCGGCCGCGCCCGCCTGTTCGGTCGGCTGGGACCGGAAGCGGCGGAACCTGTCGATGAACTGCTGAACGCTGCGCTGACCTATGCCGGCCGGCATCCGCCCTCGCTGCAGGGGTTCCTGCACTGGCTGCGCCTGTCCGGCGCCGAGGTGAAGCGGGAAGCCGAGGCCGCGGGCAACCAGGTGCGGATCATGACCGTGCACGGCGCCAAGGGCTTGCAGGCGCCGGTGGTGGTGATCCCCGATACCTCGGCCCTGCCGAAGGAGGAGGGGGCGCTGGTCTGGACGCGGGACGACGCCACCGGGATCGATGTGCCGCTATGGGCGCCGCGCAAGGAATTCCGCTGCGCCGCGCTCGACACGCTCTGTTCAGCCGCACGCCAACGGCAGATGGAGGAGCATAACCGGCTGCTGTACGTCGCCCTGACCCGTGCCGAGGACCGGCTGCTGGTCTGCGGCTGGCAGACTGGCAAGGGGCAGCCGCGCGATGAATGCTGGCACAGCCTGATCCGCCGCGGATTCGAAGCCCTGGACGCGGAACGGGAGCCGTTCGATGTGTGGGACGGGGAGGTTCTCCGCCTGCGCTCGGATCAGGACGCTCCGGCTGAGGTGTCCCGTGTGGCTGAAGCTGCCTCGGGCCTGGCGCTGCCGGGGTGGGCCGGCGCCGCCCCGGATTGGCGGGCCGCGCCGCCGCCGCCCGAACCGCCCCGCCCGGTGCCGCTGGCGCCGAGCCGGCCGGAAGGGGTGGAGTTGGGTGAGGTGCCGGCATCGGAGTCGCCGCTGGCAGAGCCGGTCTCACGGTTCCAGCGCGGCCAGCTGGTGCACGCGTTGCTGCAGCATCTGCCGGACGTGACGACCGGGCGGATGGAGGCGGCGCTGCGTTTTCTCGACCGGCCGGCGCATGCGCTGCCGGACGGCGAAGCGGAACGGCTTGCGCAGGAAGTGCTGACGGTGATGGCGCATCCCGATCTGGCGCCGTTGTTCGGGCCGGACGGGCGGGCGGAGGTGCCGTTGACGGGCGCGATCGGCGATGTGGTGGTCGGCGGCCTGGTGGATCGGCTGGCGGTGCTGCCGGATCGGGTGCTGGTGGCCGATTTCAAGACCAACCGCCGGACTCCGGCCCACGTGGAGGATACGCCGGTGATGTATCTGCGTCAGATGGCAGCATACCGGGCTGTGCTGCGGCAGGTGTTTCCTGGCCGTTCGGTGCAGTGTGCGCTGATCTGGACGCGGGAGGCGCGGGTGGCGGTGCTGCCGGATGGATTGCTTGATTGCCATGAACCCAGCCATACGCGGGATGCCGCTTGACCGGGTTTTGCCGGCGTCCCACCTTACGGGTCACTGTCACACGAGGGTTCAGGCCATGGGCGCGAATACGGTTCCCGTCACCGACAAGAGTTTTGCCACGGATGTGGTTGAGGCCAGCAAGACCGGCCCCGTTCTGGTTGATTTCTGGGCGGAGTGGTGCGGCCCCTGCAAGATGATCGCGCCCGCGCTGGAGGAACTGGCGGGTGAGTTCGCCGGCAAGCTGACGGTGGCGAAGGTCGATATCGACGACAATCCGATGTCGCCGAACCAGTTCGCGGTGCGCGGGATTCCGACGCTGATCCTGTTCAAGGACGGCAAGCCGGCCGCAACTCAGGTGGGCGCGCTGCCGAAGAGCAAGCTGAAGGACTGGATCGCAGGGAATTTGTAACCACGAAACGCCGGGTCGCAGCTGCCTGATCGCAAAGGGCAGCCGACCCGGATCGAAAGCGCCCGATCTGTCGGGCGCGCCGCGGACTCACGCCGACTGAAGC